>JAQUHG010000022.1:17221-21168 GCA_028683735.1 Tolumonas sp.
CATCTACGCCGTCGGCTGCCGTGGTCTGCACAAATGTTTTCACCGGAGCGAGTGCTCGACTGGTTGCATTTGCTTGGCTTTGAGGTGGTGCATCTGGAAGGGTTTGCTTATTCAGCGCTTTCGCGCCGCAGCCGAATTCATTGCTGGCGGGAAAATACCGCCCGGCGGTGTGGTTATCGGTTTGCATCAACCTATATGCTCGCGGCCCGAAAACGGACACTTCCGTTAACCCGGATCCGCGAGGTAGCGTGGCTTAAACGTCCGGTGATGGTGGGTGGTATGGCCAGACTAAAAAATCAGACCCGGACGCAGCGCTAGATACTTTTTATGATGGGTAGCCGGAATCAATCAAACGGCTATCTGCTGCGAGCGCGGCATTGCGTGCCAGCTCGTCACAGCGCTCATTTTCTGGGTGACCTGAGTGCCCTTTAACCCAAAACCATTCCACATCGTGACGTTGAATTTCGCTGTCTAGCAGTAACCATAAGTCCACATTCTTAACTGGTTCGCGGTTCGCCGTTTTCCAGCCTTTCTTCTTCCAGCCATGGATCCACTGGGTAATACCTTGACGAACATATTGGCTATCCGTCGTTAGTTTGACCTGGCAGGGTTCACTTAAAGACTGTAAACCGGCAATAGCGGCCATCAACTCCATGCGGTTATTGGTAGTCAGCTCGTAACCTTGAGCTAATTCTTTACGGTGTTGTTTGTAGATCAAAACAGCGGCATAACCGCCAGGGCCTGGGTTGCCGAGACATGAGCCATCGGTATAGAGAGTTATCTGTTTTAGCATAGTGTCGTGGTATTCTGAGCGTCTGAGTAAAGTGTGACATAAAAGTGCTATGAACCCAATGCAAACGAATCGCTACGTAATTCTCGATACTGAAACCACAGGTATGAATCAGAGCGGTGGCCCGGTATATATCGGTCATCGCATCATTGAAATCGGTTGTGTGGAGGTGATAAACCGCCGTTTAACCGGAAATCATTACCATGTTTATATCAAACCAGATCGTTTGGTAGATGAAGAAGCGATCCGCGTGCATGGTATTACCGACGCTTTCCTTGCGGATAAGCCGCCGTTTGCTGCTATTGCACAAGAGTTCCGGGATTTTATTCGTGGTGCGGAATTAGTCATTCATAACGCAGCGTTCGACGTTGGCTTCATCGATCATGAATTTGACAAGCTGGGCTGGACGGAGCGGGTTAAAGACATCTGCAAAGTAACGGATTCGCTGGCATTGGCACGAGGGCAGTTCCCCGGCAAACGTAACAGTTTGGATGCGTTGTGTACCCGTTTTGGTATCGATAACTCGCATCGTACTCTGCACGGCGCGTTATTGGACGCCGAAATTCTGGCTGATGTCTATTTATTGATGACGGGTGGCCAGACGCGACTGGAGTTACACAACACAGTCAATGATAATAGTTCTGGTTCATCTGCATCAGCCCAGCAGTTAAAAATGCTGCAGCGGAATGGTTTGTTGAAAGTTTTACGTGCGTCAGACGATGAATTAGCGGCACATGAAAAAAGATTAGATCTGGTTGCTAAAAAAGGCGGTAGTTGCCTGTGGCGACCAGAACAAGAATAAACGTTTTTTCCATATAAAAATGAAAGGAAAAATACCGCATATGTATCAGGAAATTATTAAGCAGGAATTGGTAACCGCTCAGCAGGCTCTGGCTGATTTTATTGCTGACGCCGAAAACATTAATGCTATTGAACAAGCGGCAAAACTAATTGCCGCATCATTGCGTGACGGCGGTAAAGTCATGTCATGCGGTAATGGTGGATCACACTGTGATGCCATGCATTTTGCCGAAGAGTTAACTGGCCGTTACCGTGAAGACCGTCCGGGTTATGCGGGGATCGCCATTTCAGATCCGAGCCATTTGTCTTGTGTCTCTAACGACTATGGTTATCAGTATGTATTTTCCCGTTATCTGGAAGCGGTTGGTCGCTCGGGTGATGTGATGCTGGGTATTTCGACCAGCGGGAATTCTCAAAACATTATTACCGCTATCGAATCAGCCAAAGCGAAAGGGATCAAAGTTGTTGTTTTGACTGGCAAAGACGGCGGTAAAATGGCGGGTATGGCAGATGTTGAAATTCGCGTGCCTTATTTTGGGTATGCGGATCGTATTCAAGAGATCCATATTAAAGTTATCCATATTTTGATCATGCTGATTGAAAAAGAGTTGGCTGTCTGATTAGTTCGAGGTGAGGCCGTGTGCGAATTATTGGGTATGAGTGCGAATGTTCCCACTGATATCTGCTTTAGTTTCAGTGGATTAGTTCAACGAGGTGGGCGTACTGGCCCGCATGTTGATGGTTGGGGCATTACTTTCTATGAAGGGAAGGGCTGCCGTACCTTTAAAGATCCCGTAGCTTGTGCGCAGTCTCAAATTGCTAAGTTAGTTCAGGAATATCCGATCAAAAGTTGTGCCGTGGTGAGTCATATCCGACAGGCAAATCGGGGTAGTGTGGCATTAGAAAATACCCACCCATTTACGCGAGAATTATGGGGGCGTTACTGGACCTTTGCGCACAATGGTCAGCTGACGGATTATGAATCACTTGATGTCGGTCGTTTTGTGCCGGTTGGCCAAACCGATAGTGAAAGGTCGTTTTGCTGGTTGTTAAACCAACTAGAGAAACAATTCCCATTTTTCCCAGAAAAACCTGAGGCTTTGTTTCAGTTTTTAGCGACGTTATGTAATGAATTAATGCAATTAGGCGTGTTCAATATGCTGTTATCCGATGGCGAATATCTGATCACCTATTGCACCACCAATCTTCATTGCATTACTCGCCGTGCACCGTTTGGTCAGGCTAAGTTAATCGATGATGATGTTACGATCGATTTTCAGCAGGAAACGACACCGAACGATGTAGTGACTGTGATTGCGACTCAGCCGCTGACGAATAATGAGCAGTGGCAGAAAATGGAGCGCGGCGAACTGAAGGTTTTCCGCTTTGGTGAGCAGTTATTTGCAATTACGACGGAAGAAAATGAACAGGGAGCTTAAGCTCCCTGTTCTTTATTTGTATTACTCTGTTTGCCCTGCGCCATCGTCGTCACTGGCATAACCTGATAGAGGAAGACATTCGCCATCCAGCCAAGCTTTACCCTCTTTCATGACTAAACGTTGCTGACAAAACCAGTTGATCACTAATGGATAGATCTGATGTTCTTGCACATGCACGCGTTGTGCTAACTCTTCAACGGTATCATCCGCGAAGACAGGAACTTTAGCCTGCAGGATGACTGGGCCGCCATCAAGCTCTTCGGTCACAAAATGCACACTGGCACCGTGCTCACTATCACCGGCATCAATCGCTTTTTGATGCGTATGCAAGCCTTGATATTTAGGCAGCAAAGACGGATGAATGTTCAGCATGCGTCCGGCATAGTGATTCACAAAAGCAGGTGTCAAAATCCGCATAAAACCGGCCATGATAATCAGATCGGGTTGGTGACGATCAATCTCAGCCATCAACGCCGTATCATATTGTGCCCGATCAGCATAATCCTGATTAGAAATGACAGCGGTATGGATATCAGCAGCACTGGCGCGTTTCAGGCCGTAGGCATCTGCGCGGTTACTGATAACAGCAGCGACACGGCCATGAATTTTGCCTGACTTGCAGGCGTCAATGACAGCCTGCAAGTTGCTTCCTGTTCCAGAAATCAGAACAACCAGATTCATTAGTTAATTTCTACCTGTTTTTCACCGGCAGCGGCTTGTTCGATACGACCGATCAACCAAGCGTTTTCGCCTTCGGCTTTCAGCAATGCCAGAGCAGCATCAACCTGATCTTGTGGCAGCGCGATGATCATGCCAACGCCACAGTTGAAAGTGCGGTACATTTCATAGGTTTCAACGTTGCCGCTTTTTTGCAGCCAGTTGAATACTTCTGGCCATTGCCAGCTGCTACCGTCGAT
>JAQUHG010000236.1 GCA_028683735.1 Tolumonas sp.
AACCAGCTGAGCTAAGGACGCACTTAAGAAATTTTTGCTATCGAAAAGATGGTGCGTCCTAATGGACTCGAACCATCGACCCCCACCATGTCACGGTGGTGCTCTAACCAGCTGCGCTAAGGACGCGCATATTCATCGTTTCGATGTGCCGGCATAATAACGATATGATTTGATTCAGGCAAGCGTAAAAAAGCTGGAAATGTTTCGATTGTTCTTTTAGTGAGCAAAGACAAATTCAGTGTAAAAACAACTAGGCAGCAATTTTTAGACTGAACTCGTCTTGGCGACGATGTTTTGCATTCCGGCGATAACTGCCTTTTCCTTTAATATTCTGTTCAACACGACTACGAAAAAGTTTATCCGTCACTAACGCTTGCAAATGATTATCTGTAATAGTGCCACGCTGATGTTGATAGCTGGCTTGCGATGTTTTCGATTTCATCTGGTCCTCCTGTTAAAATCGCACAAATTATGAACTTCCATACTATGGCTGGGCAAGTAGAAGGATCAAAAATAAATGAGCGTCTGGAAAACATTAGCTTCAAAAGTGGTATTTGAAACGCCTTGGATCAAAGTGCGACACGATGATGTACTTACACCAGCCGGTAATCCATCCCAATATGGAGTGGTCGAATTTAAAAACCGAGGCGTGGGTGTTGTGCCCGTGTTAGATGATGGCCGGATTGTCATGGTACGACAAACCCGTTATGCCATTGGTAATCAAAGTTCTCTGGAGATCCCTGAAGGTGGTGCACCGCTGGGGGAAGATTGGCAGCAAACAGCACTGCGTGAATTACAGGAAGAGACAGGTTACACGGCAAGGGAAATTGAGCCGCTATTAACTAATTTTTATCTTTCAAATTCAGTGACTAATGAATGTGGTGCCTTGTTTATTGCTCGCCAGCTGACGGCAGGAAAGCAAGATCTAGAAGAAACAGAAGACATTCAGGTCGAATTGCATAGTTTTGATGATTTGTTGGCAATGATCCGTAGTGGTGTCATCTCTGATGCATTAACTATTATGGCGTTACTTTGTATTGCCGCCGATCGGGCCCGTTACAATCTTTAGGTGGTTTTAACCGTCGATTCGAGAGCTGTCTTTGCATAGATAGCAGCAGATTTGCGGACTAATGCCATATTAAGACAGTGATTCTGAATAAATATATTTAATTCTGTGAAATAAATGGGATGCAGAATATTTTGTTTCTGTCATTCTTTTGATAAGATTTTTATATCGCACGTTTACACTCATGATGCGTGCATTCCAGAATTGATTATCAAGCATAGGAATAAAGATGAAGAACTTTCGCAGAATCATGCAGTTTGCCGCTCTTGCTTTAGCCGTATCTAATGTTAGTGCTGCTGAAATCAAAGAGATCCGCTTTGGTGTGGAGCCTGGTTATGCACCATTTGAAGTAAAAGCAGCGGATGGTTCACTGGCTGGTTTTGATATCGATCTGGGTAATGAGATGTGTAAACGTCTGAAAGCCAAATGTGAATGGGTAGAAGGCGATTTTGATGGTCTGATCCCATCACTTAAAGCGAAAAAAATCGACGCTATTCTTTCAGCTATGTCGATTACCGAACAGCGTAAACAAGAAATTGATTTCACTAATAAATTATATGGCACACCAGCTCGTTTGGTTGCAGCTAAAGGTTCTGCAATCAAACCGACAGCAGAAGCTTTACAAGGTAAACGTGTGGGCGTAATGCAGGGCACGACAGCGGAAACTTACGCGAAAGATAACTGGCAGAGCAAAGGTGTTGAGTTAGTAGCTTACCAAAACCAAGATCTGGTTTATGCAGATCTGGTTTCTGGCCGTGTTGATACCGCATTCCAAGATGCTGTGACGGCAGGTGAAAGTTTCCTGAACAAGCCACAGGGTGAACAATTTGAATACGCAGGCCCAGAAGTTAACGACGTAAAATATTTTGGCGTGGGTGCCGGTATTGGCGTTCGTAAAGAAGACAGCGCACTGAAAGATGCTCTTAATAAGACTATTGCAGACATGCGTAAAGACGGTACTTACGACAAACTGGCTAAGAAATATTTCAAATTCAACATATACGGTGAATAACGCTTCGCGTTAACTGTTTGTAGATGACGAGGCTCTTCGAATGAGGAGCCTCGTTGTTTTTCGGTTTAAAAGAAAATCAGGTAAATCGTTATGCTGTATGGGTATGGCTCCATTATTTTTAACGGAGCATTGGTGACGATAGAGCAGGCACTACTTTCAGTAGCGCTCTCTTTCCTATTGGGATTGATAGGGGCTGCAGCTAAATCATCACAGAGTAAAGCCGCTAAATTACTATCGGGTATATATACGACATTGATCCGTGGTGTACCTGATTTAGTACTGATGTTGCTTATCTTCTATGGCCTGCAAATCGTACTAAATAGCGTAACTGAAACGATTGGCATGACGCAGCTGAACATTGATCCTTTTGTGGCTGGTGTTATTACCATTGGTTTTATTTATGGTGCCTATTTTACAGAAACCTTCCGTGGCGCTTATCTGATGGTTCCGAAAGGCCAGATGGAGGCGGGTGTCGCGTATGGGTTTTCACCATGGCAGACATTCCGGTATATCTTGTTTCCACAACTGATGCGTTTTGCATTGCCTGGTATTGCTAACAATTGGCAGGTGACATTAAAAGCAACAGCATTAGTGTCTATCATCGGATTATCTGATGTGGTCAAAGCGACGCAGAATGCCGGGAAGGGTACTTATCACTTTTTCTATTTTACGATTGTTGCCGGTGTGGTTTATCTGATTTTTACCACGATATCGAATTTGGTTCTGCTTTGGTTGGAACGTCGTTATTCCATGGGTGTCCGGAGTGCTGAATTATGATTGAGATCCTGCAACAGTATGGCCAAGCATTTTTATGGAGTGATGGTTATCGTTTCACGGGCGTGGCTGTGACCATGTGGCTGCTGGTGATTTCACTCGCAGTTGGTTTCATGCTGGCATTACCAATGTCTATCGCCCGCGTATCACAGAAAAAAGCCCTTTGGATGCCAGTGTGGCTTTATACCTATATTTTCCGTGGCACGCCGCTGTATGTGCAGTTGCTGGTTTTTTATTCCGGTGTTTACACATTAAGCGTAGTGAGAGAAGTTGATTTTCTGAACCTGTTCTTCCGCAGTGGTTTTAACTGCACAGTTCTGGCTTTGGCGCTGAATACTTGTGCTTACACGACAGAGATGTTGGCTGGTGCGATACGAGCTATTCCACACGGTGAAATTGAAGCGGCGCGCGCGTATGGTTTTTCTGGGTTTACGCTTTATCGCAGCATTATTATTCCGTCGGCATTACGTCGTGCTTTGCCTGCTTATAGTAATGAAGTCATTCTGATGCTACATGCCACATCATTGGCGTTCACAGCGACAGTACCGGATATTTTAAAAATTGCCCGTGATGTGAATGCTGCAACCTATAAATCATTCCACGCGTTTGGTTTAGCTGCTGCGATTTATCTGACAATCTCTTTTCTGTTGGTTGCTCTGTTCCGGTTGGCTGAAAAGCGCTGGTTGAAGCATTTGAAACCACAATCTGCGCATTAATACCCAAAGTAATTGGAGTTGCAGCAAGACGACAAGTGAGTGAATCCCCATGAGCATAGAGATGCTATGTGATTGGGGTGAGTGAACGCCGTCAACGACGCTGCAACTTCAAGTAAGAAGGGTAAAGATTTAATTTAGAAAGGTTATGACATGCAAAATTACAAATTGGCTGTAACAGATCTGCATAAAAAATATGGCCAGCATGAAGTTATTAAAGGTGTTTCTTTATGTGCAAAAGCCGGTGATGTGATCAGTATTATCGGTTCATCGGGTTCAGGTAAAAGTACCTTTTTGCGCTGTCTGAACTTTTTGGAAAAACCAAGTGCGGGCTCTATTTTCGTCAATGGTAAAGAAATCCACATGACGCTAGATTCTGACGGGCAATTAAATGTAGTCGATCAGAAAGAGTTACAGTTATTACGCACCAAACTGACGATGGTTTTCCAGCACTTCAATTTATGGAGCCATATGACGGTTTTAGAAAACGTTATGGCCGCGCCAATGAAAGTCTTGGGCATTAGCAAAGATGAAGCACAAGAACGAGCTATTCGTTATCTGGAAAAAGTAGGTATCGATGAACGCGCACGCGCGAAATATCCGGCACATTTATCGGGTGGCCAGCAACAACGTGTTTCTATTGCCCGAGCACTGGCAATGGAGCCAGAAGTGTTGTTGTTTGATGAACCGACTTCAGCTCTTGATCCGGAATTGGTTGGCGAAGTGCTGAAAATCATGCAGAAGTTGGCGGAAGAAGGCAAAACCATGGTGGTAGTGACCCACGAAATGGGATTTGCCCGCAACGTTTCAAATCATGTTATTTTTCTTCATCAGGGTAAGATTGAAGAAGAGGGGCATCCTGATGATGTATTGGGAAATCCGAAAAGTGAACGTTTACAACAATTCCTGTCTGGTTCACTGAAATAAATACCTGCTTCAAAAAATAGCCGGGGGGTTACCCCGGTTATTTACACTCGTTTATGCGGCTCAGCCATATCTAGTGGTGAGATCCAAAGATCAAACTCTTCCGCGGTGAGAAAGCCGGATGTGATAGCGGCATCACGCAGTCGTAAACCATTATGATTGGCAGTTTTAGCGATACTAGCGGCTTTATCATAGCCAATGTGTTTATTGAGTGCGGTAACCAGCATTAAGTTATCTGCCAGATGTTCCTCGATGCGCGGTAAATTAGGTTCAATACCCACTGCACAGTGGCAATCAAATGACGCACAGGCATCCGACAATAAATGAATACTTTCTAACACGTTATGAACCATGACCGGTTTATAAACGTTAAGTTGGAAATTTCCCTGACTGCCGGCAAACGCCACCGCAGCATCATTACCAAATACTTGCACACAAACCATTGTCAAAGCTTCACACTGGGTTGGGTTAACTTTGCCAGGCATGATTGATGAGCCGGGTTCATTTTCCGGGATCATCAATTCACCGATCCCACAACGCGGGC
>JAQUHG010000237.1 GCA_028683735.1 Tolumonas sp.
ACACCTTTCTCGGCACGTTACTGGAAAGCCTGTTCGGTTATCAAGAAACCCCCTCCGTCAGTGAAGTGGGTGCTTATCTACTCTATTTGATCCCGGTGCTGTATTTGTTTTTTACCAAACCCAAGCCATCCCCCCTATCTGCATCAGCTGCCAACCCAGCTCAATAATCACCTCACAGGGAGTTATTCAATGAAATTGAAACATACCGCATTGGTTGCCGCGCTTTTTGCCTCCGCAGTGACTACACCGACTATCGCAAAAACAGCAGCGACCGATTTAATTGGCCCGTTAGCTGAATACAAAATGTATGTGATGGACGAAGTAAAACAATATGTTGCTACCACCAGGGCGTTTACTGATGCAGTGAAAAAAGGCGATATCGCCACGGCCAAAAAGTTATATGCGCCAGCACGCCAACACTATGAGCGTATTGAACCGGTCGCTGAGCTGTTCTCTGATCTCGATGCTTCCATGGATGCCCGTGAGGATGATTATGAACAGGGCGCCAAAGACCCGGCATTCACCGGTTTCCATCGATTAGAAAAGGCGTTATGGGCTGATAACAGCACCCAAGGCGTTGAAAAATATGCCGACCAATTACACCAAGACACGCTGGAACTGGAAAAACGTCTGAGTAATTTAGCGTTTCCACCCAGCAAAGTCGTCGGTGGCGCGGCGGCATTAATTGAAGAAGTTGCCGCCACCAAAATCAGTGGCGAAGAAGATCGTTACAGCCGTACCGACCTGTGGGATTTTCAAGCGAACGTCGATGGTGCGCAAAAAATTGTCGATCTGCTGCGTCCGCTAATTGAAAAAGAAGACCCCTCATTGCTGACAAAAATCGATGACAACCTGAAAAAAGTACACACCACGTTAGCCAAATACCGTACCACCGGTGGTTTTGAATCGTATGAAAAATTGACCAACGCGGACCGTAATGCCCTGAAAGGACCAATCACTACTTTGGCGGAAGATCTGGCGAAATTGCGTGGTGTGCTAGGGCTGAACTAAGCCGCTGAATTCTGCTTAACACCTTTGATGACAAAGACGGGATAAACCGACAGCGAAGCATTGCTTCGCTTTTCCATACCCGTAACTGGAGAAGAATCATGTTGTTCCGCATTCCACCTTCGCTACTTGTGCTGTTATTTGGCGCAGCACTGCTGCCTGGCGCCGCCTTCGCGGCTGATCTGACGAAAGTTAACGTCAGTGTTAACGATAAACAGTGCGACCCGATGACGTTAACTGTGCCAGCGGGAAAAACACAATTCATTATTAAAAATAACAGCATGCGTGCGCTGGAATGGGAAATCCTTAAGGGTGTATTAGTCGTTGAAGAACGGGAAAATATCGCGCCCGGCTTCATACAGAAAATGACGGTAGATCTGCAACCCGGTGAATATGAGGTCGCTTGTGGTTTGCTCACCAACCCTCGCGGCAAACTGATTGTGACGGGCGGTGAAAACACCGCGCCCGTTAAAGCCACCGCCAGTGATCTGATTGGCCCACTCGCTGAATATAAATTTTACGTGATGATGGAAGTGGCTGAGTTTACCAAGAAAACGGCTGAATTCACCGATGCGGTGAAAAAAGGCAATATCCAGCAAGCCAAAGCGCTGTACGCGCCAGCACGCCAACATTATGAGCGGATTGAACCGATTGCCGAGCTATTTGCCGATCTCGATGCTGCGATCGACGCCCGCGAAGATGACTACGCGCAAGGCGTAAACGACCCGAAATTTACCGGCTATCATCGTTTGGAAAAAGCCTTGTGGGTGGATAACAGCACCCAAAATATGACGCCGTATGCCGACCAGCTGGCACAAGATGCCATGGAGCTGAAAAAACGCATTTCTGCGCTCGCCTTCCCGCCAAGCAAAGTGGTTGGTGGTGCCGCCGTGTTAATTGAAGAGGTCGCGGCCACCAAAATCAGTGGTGAAGAGGAGCGTTACAGCCGTAGCGACTTGTGGGATTTCCAAGCCAATGTCGACGGCGCACAAAAAATTGTCGATCTGCTTCGCCCGCTATTGGAAACAGTCGATGCCCCGCTGCTAACCAAGATTGATGGCAACCTGAAAGCGGTCAGCGCTATTTTAGCGAAATACCACACCGAACAGGGCTTTACCTCTTACCAACACCTGACTGATAACGATCGCAATGCGCTGAAAGGCCCGATCACCGCATTGGCGGAAGATCTGGCGAAACTGCGCGGCACACTGGGGTTAAATTAACATGGGCTGTCCATTTAGCGCCTTATGGCAAACTGTCACCGGCAAAAGTATGAAAGCACCGCATCCGGTCACTGAACATAATACCGAGGAACCAGCTTCACCCTCACGGCGCTCACTGCTGATGGGCTTGGGCGCCGCCGGTGGCGCACTGGCTCTTGGGGGCCTTGCCAGCCGGTCTGCACTGGCCGCACCAAAACCAGCCGCTATCTTGCCGGACGATGCAAAGTTACAGAAACAGCCGTTTTATGGTCAGTATCAAAGCGGGATCACCACCCCACAGCAAGCGGCGATGATGCTGGTTGCTTTCGATATTCTCGCAACCAACAAAGCAGACCTGACTCGGCTGTTTAAACTGTTGACCGAACGCTGTGCGTTTCTGATGCAAGGAGGGCAGACTGTTCAGGTGGATAACAAATTACCCCCTTTAGATTCCGGTATTATGGGGACACAAATTTATCCCGATAATCTGACCATTACCGTCTCTGTTGGCAACGCCTTGTTCGATGAGCGATTTGGGCTGTCAGGTTTCAAGCCAAAACATCTGCAGCAGATGACCAAATTCCCGAACGATTCACTCGATGCCAAATGGTGTCATGGCGACTTGCTGTTGCAGATCTGCGCGAACAGCAGTGAAACTGTGCTGCACGCCCTGCGCGATATTATCAAACACACCCCGGATCTGCTGAGCGTACGCTGGCGCCGCGATGGTTTTATCTCGGCACATGCCGCAGCCACACAAGGTCAGGAAACCCCGATCAACCTACTCGGTTTCAAAGACGGCACAGGCAACCCGGATACCCAGCAGCAATCACTGATGAATAAAATTCTTTGGATCAACGGCGCCCATCGCGAACCTGACTGGGCCACACATGGCAGTTACCAAGCGATCCGCCTCATCCGCTTCCGCGTAGAATTTTGGGATCGCACCCCTTTGCAGGAACAGGAAGCCATTTTTGGCCGTCATCGTGATACGGGTGCCCCGCTAGGCAAGCGCAATGAACATGATGATCCGGATTATGGTTCTGATCCGGAAGGCAAACGTATTCCGCTGGATTCCCACATCCGGCTCGCCAACCCACGCACGCCAGAGACCGAAAAGAACCTGATCTTACGGCGCGGTTACAGCTACTCCTCAGGCATCACTGGCTCTGGCCAGTTGGATATGGGTCTGCTGTTTGTCTGTTATCAGGCCGATCTGCAAGAAGGCTTTATCGCTGTGCAGAAAAAGCTCGACGGCGAACCGCTGGAGGAGTACATCAAACCGTTTGGTGGTGGTTATTTCTTCACGCTACCCGGAGTGCCGACACCCGGCCATTACTTTGCACAAAGCTTATTAGAGGCGGTTTAACCGCCCCTGTTCTGAGCTTATTCTGCCCCCATCGCAGTGATCATACTGAGTAATTCGGTCTCTTGCTGACGCCACCACGGGTACCAACCCGGCGGCGTCAGTAACTGTACCGGTTCACCAATTTGTGGCATCAGCAACGGCACCTGTTGTGCGGCGGCAAGATCCATAATGCGCTCAAACGGTTCAAACCAATTATGCAGCGCCAAATCAAACGTACCGTTGTGGATCGGCAGCATATAACGCCCGCCTAAATCGAGATGCGCCTGCAGCGATTGTTCCGGCAACATATGCACATCCGGCCAGCTGTGATCATAAGCCCCCGTTTCAATACAGGTGATATCAAACGGCCCGTAAGCCGCCCCTATTTGCTTAAAGCCGTCGAAATAACCGGTATCCCCGCTAAAAAACAGACTGAATTGTGATGATCGGATCACCCATGAACACCACAATGAGCGATCGGTATCCAACAGACCACGGCCGGAAAAATGCCGCGCCGGTGTCGCAACTAACTGTGTATTGCCAACTTGCACCGACTGCCACCAGTCCAATTCGGTGATCGCATCAGCCGCAACACCCCATTGCTGTAATTGGCGACCAACACCCAGCGGCACATAAAAATGCTCACAACGCGATGCCAGCAGTTGGATGCTTTGTTTATCCAGATGGTCGTAGTGGTTATGCGAAATGATGATGCCTTTCAGGGCTGGTAATTGTTCTGGAATAAGTGGTGGTTCATGAAAACGCTTCGGGCCAACCCATTGTAATGGCGATGCCCGCTTCGCAAACACTGGATCGGTTAACCAGAACTCGCCGTTGAGCTTCAATAACAAAGTAGAGTGCCCCAGCCGGTATAACGTATCGTTCGGAGAAGCCAACAACTGCGACGTGCTCAATTTGGCAATTGGTAATGGCCGGACTGGCGCGGGTGTCTCCGGGCGCGCAAACAGATAACGCCCACACAAACGCACTAACCCCATCATGGTCATCGGTTGCGGTGTTTGATGGTTATGAAAGCGCTTGTTATGAAACACACTACCTGGTGATGCCACCACAGGTTCGGGAAGTTCACTGGTTATTGCTGATAATGCTGCTGCATCTGATGAATGAGCCATAACATTCTCCTGAAAACGGGTTACGCCTAACCATCGGAATTTCAGGATAAAACGGCTTTATGACAACATGACGATAGTTTTCCACAGAATACGTGAATAAAAATCACACTATTAGTGATAAAACAGCGAATATTGCTCAAGGAATGCGCAATCGAACCAGAGAGGCTTTACGTGGAAGAAATATCCTCGTATTATACGCCGCAAGAACGGAGAGATGGCAGAGTGGTTAAATGCACCGGTCTTGAAAACCGGCAAGGGTTTGTAGCCCTTCTAGGGTTCGAATCCCTATCTCTCCGCCAGAT
>JAQUHG010000238.1 GCA_028683735.1 Tolumonas sp.
GCGCAGCGGAATATTCAGCCATAACAGTACGCCGCCCAACAACGAGATGCTACCAACAATCAGGCTCATCAATGGGGCGGGTAGAAAACTGAGGGCCCACACACCGACAGGCAGCATGACTGCCATGCCGATTAACAGCTCTCTCAGTAATACGCGGTGATAATCGTGCAATGCCCGCGGGATCAAACTTAAGCAGCAGACCAAATCGAGTAGAATGGCGGTCGCAATGGCTTGTTGTGCCGGCATGACCAAATTAAGCCCCAGCACCACCAATACCGCGTAACCAAACCCGGAGAAACCCCGAATAAAAGCGGCAATAAAGGCAATTGAAAATGCTGCAACCATCATGTGAATACCGACCTTCCTTGTCGTCTTGATAGCATTACTCTACGAACTATTTTCAGGTCGACATAGGGCCAGTTTGCTCTGCTTTGCGAGACACAATGAGACAGATTTTTCCTGTCAAAACAGAGGCTGCGATCTGACACAAACACTCGGTATAACTGGCTCTAACTCTCGCGCAGAATTATTCCTAGTCTGGTTTCATTAAATAACAGTAACCGCGTTTTCCAAACGAGATCGAAACGGTGCTGTAGTCGAAACAGGGAACAGTGAGGGCATATGATGAATCAGGTAATTAACAGTGAGTTGGGTGTCACTAACAACGATGTATATCAACTCGACAGAGAGTATGTGTTCCACTCCTGGTCGGTGCAGGGGGCGCTGAATCCGCTGGTGATTGCCGGTGGTTCTGGCTGCAAACTGTGGGATTTCGATGGCAAAGAGTATCTCGACTTCAGCAGCCAGCTGGTGAATACCAATATTGGTCATCAGCATCCGAAAGTGATTGCGGCCATCCAAAAACAGGCGGCGGAATTAGTCACCATTGCACCTGCCACGGCCAATCGAGTGCGTGGTGAAGCCGCAAAACGGATCCTCGCGCGGGCACCGGCTGGTTTCAATAAGGTGTTTTTTACCAACGCCGGCGCTGACGCCAACGAAAACGCCATGCGTATGGCGCGTTTGTTTACCGGGCGTGACAAGATTTTATCCGGTTATCGCTCTTATCATGGCAATACCGGGAGTGCGATTGTGGCGACGGGCGATTTTCGCCGCATGCCGAATGAATATGCGCGTGGGCATGTGCACTTCTTCCACCCGTATCTGTATCGTTCCGAGTTCTCTGCCACGACGGAAACCGAGGAGTGTGAGCGTGCGCTGAAACATCTGCGCCGCACGATTGAGTGTGAAGGCCCGCAGTCTGTGGCTGCTATTTTGCTGGAAACTATCCCCGGTACCGCGGGCATCTTGACGCCACCAGAGGGTTATCTCAAAGGCGTGCGGGCACTGTGTGATGAGTTCGGCATCATGCTGATTTTAGATGAGGTGATGGCCGGTTTTGGTCGCACAGGCAGTTGGTTTGCCTTTGAACAATTTGGTGTGGTGCCCGATCTGATCACCTTTGCGAAGGGGGTCAACTCAGGTTATGTACCGGCTGGTGGCGTGATCATCTCTGACCCGATTGCGGCGTATTTTAATGACCACTACTTCCCTGGTGGGTTGACTTACTCGGGTCACCCGCTGGCGATGGCGGCGATTGTTGCCACACTCGATGCGATGGAAGAAGAGCAGATCGTAGAGAATGCGGCAGCGATTGGGCACGGTGTATTGGGTGAAGGTCTGAAAGCACTGGCTGCCAAACATGCCATGATTGGTGATGTGCGGGGTAGTGGTGTGTTCTGGGCACTGGAGCTGGTGACCGAGCGTGAAACCCGCAAAGCGATGCCGGCCTCTGTGATGGGCGAAATCAAAAATGCACTGATCAAAAATGGCCTGTTGCCCTTTATCGCCGACAACCGCATTCATGTGGTGCCTCCTTGCATTATCACAGCCGATGAAGTGTCGCAGGGGTTGGCGATTTTAGACAGCGTGTTGAGTTTGTTTGCCGGGCGGGGTGAGTAAATAAAACCAAAGAGGCCGAATGATTCGGCCTTTATGTTGTTTAGATTTTATCGTTGATACCCAGCATAAACGTGCCAGACGGGCGAATCGGCAGGTATTGTTCATAGAACTTCTGATACGTTGCTAATGGGTTCAGGTCGGGAAATAAATCGGGATAGAGCGCTTTGGCCACATACTGAATCAACGCGGCATCCATGATGCTACGGGTTGCGCCGTGATACACCGCAAAGACACGCTGGTTCTTGACGGCAGGTAAGTCAGACCAGCCTGCGCGTTGTGTGAAACCCTTTAATCGCTGTTGCACGTTTGCAGCATCAATATTTTGCCCAACTTGCATCGCTGTCGGGCTGACCACGCTTTCATAACCCGCCATCAGAATGACATCCGGTTTGCTTGCCAGCAGTTGTTCTGGGTGAATTGCGCCCCAGGTTTTCACGAACGGTGCCGCAATGTTATCGCCACCGGCTAAATCAGCCATTGCCCCCCACATGTTTTTCCCGTAGGTGTAGCTGTATTCGGCTGGGCCTTTGTCGCCTAACTCGATGTAAATCTTCGGTTTTGGTTGTTTGGCCTTCGCGATACGCTCGGCGATGGTGCTGATCACCTGTTCATAGTTTTTGGCAATTTTTTCCGCACGTTCTGTTTCACCTGTGATTTGGCCTAAGATGCGTGTGCTTGCGAGATGACGTTGTAACGTCTGCGCATTGTAATCAATGACAACCACCGGAATTTTAGCCTGATCTAAACGGGCGAGTTCAGCACCCAATGCCTGATATTGCCAGTCCGCGAGAATGACGACATCTGGTTTGCTGGCGAGCACTTTTTCAACTGAAAACGTCTGATCTTGTACGTTGCCGACGTTTGGGATTTTCGCGAGTTGTGGTTTTTTCGCAACATACAGATCCCAAATCGCTGGGCGAGATTTCATGAACCAGCCGCTGGAAATGCCTGCCAGATGATCAAACGCGTTATCACCACCCACTGCGAAAAAGTCTTCAAGGTAGAAACCAAGCAAGACTCGTTTTGCTGGCGCATCAATGGTGACTTTTCGGCCTAATACATCCTCAATGATGGTCTCTTTTGCCATCGAGAATGTTGTTATCAGGCTCAATGCCAGCAGTGCGGTGAGTCTGGTCAGATGTTTTTTCCAGTTCATACAAATCCTTATCGATCATGTCATCAGTTAAATGGTAATGGTTATCATTTTAATGTGTAAATCCCGATGTGACTATTGAGATGATGAATGAAAGTGGTAATAATTATCATTTGCGCGTGTTTGTTGTCGCCTTTCATGTTTTCAGCCCGCTCTCGGTGTGGCAGGAAGTCTGGCGTCGTTGTGTTTACCGGAGCTTCCCATGAGTGATATCGCTTTACTCGAACAAGCGCTGATCCGTCAGCGGCAACGTGAATCCCGCCGTTGGAAATTTCTCATCGGTTTTATAGTGCTTATTGCGGTAAGTTTGCTGCTGGATATCGTCACCGGACCATCATTACTGCCGGTGAAAGAGGTGGTGTTCACGTTATTTGCCCCGGAACAGGCCGATAACATGACGCGCACGATTGTGATGGAAATGCGCCTGCCGATTGCGTTGATGGCGTTGGTTGTCGGTGCCGCGTTGGGGTTAGGCGGTGCGCAGATGCAAACGTTGCTGGATAACCCATTGGCAAGCCCATTTACGCTTGGTTTAGCGGCGGCAGCCGGATTCGGTGCGGCACTCGCACTGATCGCGAGCAGTTATTTCGGTGTGATGTCGATGTATAGCATTCCGATGGGTGCATTTCTTTTCAGTATGTTAGCCGCAGGCCTGTTATTTGGGCTGGCCTTGATGCGCCATGTCAGCAGCCAAACCATTATTCTGGCCGGGATTGCATTATTGTTCCTGTTTCAATCATTACTTTCACTGCCGCAATTTGTCTCATCGCCTGAACTGAACCAACAGATCGTGTTCTGGTTATTCGGCAGCTTAATGCGCACAACCTGGGATTCGCTGACACTGACAACCGTCGTGACCCTCGTTTGTTCTGTCTTGCTCTATCGCGATGCCTGGAAACTGACCTGTTTGCGATTGGGTGAAGCGCGTGCGCGTAGTTTGGGCGTGAACATCAATCGCCTGCGCATTAAAACACTGGTGCTGGTGGCTTTGATGACTGCGACGGCGATCAGTTTTGTCGGCATTATCGGATTTATCGGGCTGGTGGCCCCGCATATTGGCCGCATGTTGATTGGCGAAGACCAACGCTTCCTGATCCCGCTTTCAGCCTTGTGTGGTGCCGCGATGCTGTCAATCTCGTCCGTGATTTCAAAATCGATTATTCCAGGTGCGTTATTCCCGATCGGGATCGTGACCGCAATTATTGGGGTGCCATTTTTCATCTGGTTGATTCTGGGACGAGGGCGCAAACATGCTGGAGTTTAACAATGTGTCGATGGCGATCGGCAAACATCCGCTGACGCAAAATTTAAGCCTGCAGCTTCAGTCCGGTCAGTTACATGTCATTATCGGGCCGAACGGGACGGGCAAAACCAGTCTGTTACGAGCACTGTTTGGTGAATTGCCGCTGCAACAAGGGGCGATCACTTTTCAGGACAATTCCCTTGTCGATCTGGGGGCCAGCCAATGGCGACAGCAGTTTGGTTATATGCCGCAGAACACGCAGTTAGAACTCGACCTGAGTGTGCTCGAAGTGGTGGTCTTAGGCCGCTTACAAAACCTGAAGTTGCACCTGAGCGATGATGACTTACGGGCGGCGTTATCTGCACTACAAAACTTAGGCATAGCCCATCTGGCTGATCGTCCGCTGCATTCCCTCAGTGGGGGCCAGCGCCAGATGGTGTTGTTTGCACAGGTGTTGTTGCGCGACCCCAAAATTATGATGCTGGATGAGCCGGTGAGTGCGCTGGATTTGCAACACCAAATGCATTTGATGGAACACTTACACCAACAAACCCGTGCTAAAAACTGGGTGACGTTGGTGGTGCTGCATGATCTGAATCTGGCCGCGCAATTTGCCGATCAACTGATTGT
>JAQUHG010000239.1 GCA_028683735.1 Tolumonas sp.
TTGGCTATCTAGTGCACTACAGACTCGTCAGGCATTTCCGATTTGGTTAAACTGTGTGTTTTAGGACCACCTGAATTCTGTTTATGCTGGCTGTATGTCGTAATTTCCTGAGTTTTAATAATATGTCCTGGACTATGTGGCTGAAAAAGTTACTGGTCTTATGGCTGCTCTGGTTTTGCGCTTGGCACCTCGCTATCTTCTTACGTATTGTCAGTTACATCTGGTATGACCCATCCTCCACTTCCTTCATGGATGAACAATTAGCCATGTTGCAGCTGGAAAATTCAGCCATAAAAAAACAGCAGACGTGGATTCCCTATTCCTCTGTATCGAAATCATTAAAACGGGCATTAATCGCGGCAGAAGACGCCAAATTTCTCGATCACGATGGTTTTGATTGGGATGGCATTGAAAATGCATGGGAGAAAAACCTGGCTAAAGGCAAAATCGTTGCGGGCGGTTCCACCATCAGTCAGCAATTGGCCAAAAATCTATTCCTCAGCGCAAATAAAACACCATGGCGTAAATTAGATGAAGCTCTGATTACCGTCATGTTGGAAACAGTGCTAGATAAGCAGCGGATATATGAAATTTATCTGAATGTGATCGAGTGGGGCGAGGGCATTTACGGCGCGGAAGCGGCTGCCCAAAATTATTTTGGTGTATCAGCAAAAAGACTCAGTGCATCTCAATCGGCCTATCTCGCTGCGATGGTGACCAATCCGCGTTATTATCAAACCCATCGCCGCTCAGCTCATTTGCTGCATAAATCAGCAGTTATTCTCCGAAGAATGAGTCAATCTGATATTCCTGATTGATTAATTTGGCCTTGGTCAGAAAAAACGTCAGCTAGCGCACACCTCCCTCGACTCGCTGAAACTCCACCGCTATAATGGCGCGTCATTTTGTAACCGTCGCAATTTGCGTATCATTTTTAGTGGCGGTCAACCGACCACCAACAATAGCAACAGCACCAGGTGCTGAGTTTTACGAGGTAATGCAATGCAAGTTTCTGTAGAGACGACCCAAGGTCTGGAACGCCGTCTTACCATCACCGTACCAGCTGATAAAATCGAAAAAGAATATAACAGCCGTCTGAATCAGGTTGCTAAAACCCGTCGTATCGATGGTTTCCGTCCTGGTAAAGCGCCAAAAGCTCTGATCCAGAAAATGTACGGTGAAGCGATTGTTGCTGATGTGGCTGATGCAGTTATGCAACGTCACTTTGTTGAAGCATTGGTAGCTGAAAAACTGAATCCAGTTGGCGCACCGACTCTGGAGCCAAATCAACTGACTCCAGGTTCTGATTTCACTTTCACAGTTTCTTTTGAAGTCTACCCAGAATTCAAAGTACAAAATCTGGATGCCGTTAAAGTAGAAAAACAAGTTGCTACTGTTAGCGATGCCGATCTGGACAAAATGCTGACCACTCTGCGTAAACAACACGCTGCATGGGTTGACGCTGATGAAGCGGCTGCCAATGAACTGCGTGTGAACATGGATTTCGTGGGTTCAGTTGACGGTGAAGAGTTCGACGGCGGTAAAGCTGAAGGTTTCGCACTGGTACTGGGCGCTGGCCGTATGATCCCTGGCTTTGAAGACGGTATCATTGGTAAAAAAGCAGGTGAGTCTTTCGATATCGAAGTGACCTTCCCTGAAGATTACCAAGCTGAACACCTGAAAGGCAAAGCAGCTAAATTTGCTATCAAACTGAACAAAGTTGAAAAGCAAGAGCTGCCAGAGCTGGATGCTGAATTCATCAAACGTTTCGGCGTTGAAGATGGTTCTATCGACAGCCTGAAAGCTGAAATCCGTAAAAACATGGAACGCGAACTGAATCAGGCGCTGAAAAACCAGGTTAAAGAACAGATCCTGTCTGGTCTGCTGGAACAGAACCAAATCGACGTACCAAAAGCTGCAGTAACTCGTGAAATCGAAGCACTGCGTCAACAAGCTATGCAACGTTTCGGCGCTGCAAACAGCAAAAACGTACCACAGCTGCCAGACGAATTGTTCCAGGAACAAGCTGAACGCCGTGTTCGTGTAGGTCTGCTGTTAGGCGAAGTGATCCGTGAACAAGACATCAAAGCTGATGACGCTCGTGTTAAAACACTGATCGAATCACTGGCTACTGCTTACGAAGATCCATCAGAAGTTGTTGATTACTACTTCCAAAATGAGCGTCTGCTGAGCAACATGCGTGATCTGGCTGTTGAAGATCAAGCTATCGAGTTCCTGCTGAGCAAAGCACAGGTAACTGAAAAAGCGACCTCATTTGATGAAGTGATCAACAAACCTGGCGCTGCTGCGTAATCAGAAATTGACTGAACACACAATCTAATGCGTATAATGGCCCGAAAGCGAAAGAATTCGGGCCATTTTTTTAGGTATTCTGACTATGACCAATTTGTTCAATGATCAAACTTCATCTCCGTTGAATTCTCTGGTGCCGATTGTTGTAGAACAAACAGCACGGGGCGAGCGTTCTTACGATATCTATTCTCGCCTGTTAAAGGAACGAGTGATCTTTTTGACTGGTCAGGTTGAAGACCAGATGGCTAACCTGATTGTGGCACAGCTGCTGTTTCTGGAATCAGAAAGTCCGGACAAAGATATCTATATTTATATCAATTCTCCGGGTGGTTCTGTTACTGCAGGTATGGCAATTTATGACACGCTGAAATTCATCAAACCAGATGTAAGTACAGTGTGTATGGGACAAGCGTGCTCCATGGGCGCATTCCTGCTATCAGCAGGAACGAAAGGCAAACGTTTCTGCCTGCCGAGCGCTCGCGTTATGATCCATCAGCCTTTAGGCGGTTTCCAAGGGCAAGCATCTGATATTCAGATCCATGCTATGGAAATTCTGAAGATTAAAGAACGATTGAACCAGCTGCTGTCCGATCATACAGGTCAGCCACTGGAACGAATTGAGCGTGACACTGACCGTGATAATTTCATGTCAGCCGATCAAGCCGTCGAATATGGTTTGGTTGATGCCATCCTGAATAAACGCGCCTGACAGATTGGTCATTCTGCGCTACATTCAAAGGATGTGTAGTCATGAGCACGGAATCGTAAGTACAAGAGGTTTTGAATGACAGATAAACGCAAAGACAGTGACCATAGCAAACTGTTGTATTGCTCATTTTGCGGCAAAAGTCAGCATGAGGTCCGTAAACTGATTGCTGGTCCATCAGTTTATATTTGCGATGAGTGCGTCGATCTGTGTAACGATATTATTCGTGAAGAGATCCGTGACATCAGTGGTGCACGTCCTCATACAACTGAATTACCAACGCCACACAAAATCCGCGCACACCTCGACGATTATGTTATCGGACAGGATCTGGCCAAAAAAGTGCTGGCAGTAGCGGTATATAACCACTACAAACGTTTGCGCAGCGGTAACACTTCTGATGGTGTTGAACTGGGTAAATCTAACATCTTGCTAATCGGCCCTACTGGTAGCGGTAAAACCCTGTTGGCTGAGACATTAGCTCGCCTGCTGGATGTGCCATTTACTATGGCTGACGCCACCACACTGACTGAAGCGGGTTATGTGGGTGAAGACGTTGAAAACATCATCCAGAAGTTACTGCAGAAATGTGATTATGATGTCGAGAAAGCACAGCGTGGTATCGTCTACATCGACGAAATCGATAAAATTTCTCGTAAATCCGATAATCCATCTATTACTCGCGACGTATCCGGTGAGGGTGTGCAGCAAGCATTGCTGAAACTGATCGAAGGCACTATTGCAGCAGTACCACCGCAAGGTGGACGTAAGCATCCACAACAGGAATTCCTGCAGGTTGATACCTCTAAGATCCTGTTTATTTGCGGCGGTGCATTCGCTGGTCTGGATAAAGTGGTTGAACAACGCACTGCACAAGGCGCTGGTATCGGCTTCAATGCGGAAGTGAAATCGAAAGATCAAAAAGTCACACTAAGCGAATCGTTCGCCAAAGTTGAACCGGAAGATCTGGTTAAATATGGTTTGATTCCCGAATTCATTGGTCGTTTGCCTGTTCTTGCTACGTTGACTGAGTTAGATGAAGACGCGCTGATTCAAATCTTGGTTGAACCGAAAAATGCACTGACTAAACAATATCAGGCGTTGTTCAAACTGGAAGGCGCAGAGCTTGAGTTCCGTGATGATGCTCTGAAAGCGATTGCCCGCAAAGCAATGGAGCGTAAAACCGGTGCGCGCGGTTTGCGTTCCATCGTGGAAGGCGTATTGCTGGATACGATGTATGACCTGCCATCTGTTGAGCATGTCAGCAAGGTTGTTGTCGATGAACATGTCATTAAAGGCGAAACACAGCCAATTCTGATCTATGACAATCCAGAGAAACAAGCTGCATCGGCTGAGTAATTGACTGAAAAATGAACAAAAGAAAGGGGCTTTGGCCCCTTTCTCATTTTTTGAAGGTAATGAGATTGAATAACAGTGAAATAGCCCCATATACTGATCCTATGCTCAGCTTTCAGGCATAAGCCAAGAGAATAATTCTATGAATTTACAGCGCTCAGATCGTATCGTGCTACCTGTTCTGCCGCTTCGGGATGTAGTGGTATATCCCCACATGGTTATCCCGTTGTTTGTCGGCCGTGAAAAATCAATCCGTTGCCTAGAAGTAGCAATGGAACAGGATAAAAAAATTCTGTTAGTGGCGCAGAAAGATGCAGCCACTGATAATCCGGAAAAATCGGATCTCTATCCTGTTGGTACAATTGCCAATATTCTGCAATTACTGAAGTTACCTGATGGCACAGTTAAAGTGTTGGTCGAAGGTGCAGAACGTGTATTGCTGGAAGAGCTAACCGACGAAGAAACCTATTACGTGGGTATCGTTTGTCCACTGGAATGTGTCGACATTCCAGATGCCGAAAGTGATGTCTTGATCCGCTCTGCAATTACTCAGTTTGAAGGCTATATCAAACTGAATAAGAAGATCCCGCCTGAGGTACTAACCTC
>JAQUHG010000240.1 GCA_028683735.1 Tolumonas sp.
TCGTGAAATGGCACATCAAGACCTCGGCATGAATGTCCTGGAACGCGTAAAAGCTGACTTGGAAGAACTTGCTGTAGTGGAGTCTTTCCCACGTGTGGAAGGTCGCCAAGCAGTCATGATGTTAGCCCCGAAAAAACGGTAATTAGGCTTTCAAGTAAAACGACCATCAGATCTCGGTCTGATGGTTTTTTTCGCCTGATTACATTACTGGCAAATACAATGCGGAGTTCGTATGCCAAAAATGAAAACTGACCGTGGTGCTGCGAAGCGCTTCAAAAAAACCGGTTCCGGTGGTTTTAAGTGCAAGCACGCTAACAAGCGTCACATCCTGACCAAGAAAACCACCAAGCGTAAGCGTCACCTGCGTGCGCCAGGCATGGTTGCCAAACCAGATTTGGCTCGAGTTGCAGCAATGCTGCCATACGCATAAGGGAAGGATTGACAAATGCCAAGAGTTAAACGTGGTGTGACTGCTCGCGCGCGTCACAAAAAAGTTCTGAATGCAGCCAAAGGTTATTATGGTGCTCGTTCCCGTATCTACCGTGTAGCTGTTCAAGCAGTTACTAAAGCTGGTCAGTATGCTTACCGTGACCGCCGTCAGAAAAAACGTCAATTCCGTCAATTGTGGATTGTGCGTATCAACGCTGCAGCTCGTTTAAACGGTCTGTCTTACAGCCGTTTCATCAACGGTCTGAAGAAAGCTTCTATCGAAATCGATCGTAAGATCCTTTCCGATATCGCAGTTCATGATAAAGCAACCTTTACCGCACTGGTAGAGAAAGCGAAAGCCGCACTGGCTTAATCAAGTACGTTGCGAATAGGGAGGCGAAAGCCTCCCTTTTTTATCTGCATTTTCCATCATTCTGTTTTATTTCCTCGATTTAGCCCTTTCTTGCTCATGATCTGTCAGTTAATTGTATTCATAACAACTGAAACTGTTATTCAGCCTTTTGATTGCCTTATTACCGATTTATACTAGGCGGTTATGATCAAAGCGTAATTGGTTATCGCTCGACAGAGCAGCAATCTGCAGAACAAAACCTTGTACAGACAAGGGTAATGAGGGAAACATGCAGCAACTAGAAGAAGTCGTCGTCAGTGCACTGACGAAAATTACCGAAGCTAATGACAATAACGCGCTGGAAGCGTTACGTGTTGAGTATTTTGGTAAAAAGGGTGTTTTTACTGAACAGATGAAATCACTGGCTGGTTTATCAGCAGAAGAGCGTCCGGCAGCGGGGCAACTGATCAATCAGGCTAAAGAAAAAGTTCAAAACGCATTAAATGATCGTCGTGAAGCATTAACCGCTGCTGAGTTAGCTATCAAGTTAGCCGCAGAGACTATTGACGTGTCATTGCCTGGTCGTCGTTTTGAAAATGGTGGCATTCATCCTGTTACCCGCACTATTGAGCGCATGGAGCGTATTTTTGGTGAGCTGGGCTTTACAACTGCATATGGCCCAGAGATCGAAGATGACTTTCATAATTTTGATGCGTTGAATATTCCCGGGCACCATCCTGCACGCACTGATCATGATACCTTCTATTTCAATCCAACATTGATGCTGCGTACTCACACCTCTGGTGTGCAGATCCGTACCATGGAAAAACAGCAGCCACCAATTCGTATTATTGCGCCGGGTCGTGTTTATCGTAACGATTACGATCAGACGCATACGCCTATGTTCCATCAGGTTGAAGGTTTGCTGATTGATGAAAATATCAGTTTTACTAATCTGAAAGGGATCTTGCACGATTTCCTGCGTAATTTCTTTGAAGAAGATTTACAGATCCGTTTCCGTCCTTCTTATTTCCCATTTACAGAGCCAAGTGCGGAAGTGGATGTTATGGGTAAGAATGGCCGTTGGTTGGAAGTATTAGGCTGCGGCATGGTGCATCCGAATGTACTGCGTTCAGTTGGGATTGATCCTGAGAAATATTCTGGTTTTGCCTTCGGAATGGGGGTTGAACGTCTGACAATGTTGCGCTACGGCGTTAACGATTTGCGTGCGTTCTTCGAAAATGACCTTCGTTTCCTCAAGCAGTTCAAATAAGGATCAATCAACATGAAATTTAATAAAGCCTGGATTGATGAGCTGGTTCCAACCTCCTTGTCTGCAGAAGAACTAGCCGCACAGATCACCATGGCTGGTCTGGAAGTCGATGGTATTGAACCCGTTGCTGGTAATTTCAACGGTGTCGTTATTGGTGAAGTTGTTGAGTGTGCACAACACCCTGATGCCGATAAATTGCGTGTTACCAAAGTAAATGTTGGTGAAGCAGAGTTGTTGGATATCGTTTGTGGTGCGCCAAACTGCCGTCAGGGTCTGCGTGTTGCTGTCGCAACGGTAGGTGCTGTATTACCAGGTGATTTTGTTATCAAAAAAGCAAAACTGCGTGGTTTACCATCTCACGGTATGTTGTGTTCATTCTCTGAATTGGGGATCGGTTCTGATCATAGCGGCATCATTGAACTGCCTTCCGATGCACCAATTGGTACAGATGTACGTGAATATTTGTCGCTGAACGACTCTTGTATCGAAGTCGATCTGACCGCTAACCGGGCTGATTGTTTGGGTATGCTGGGTTTAGCTCGTGAAATTGCCGTGTTAAATCGTTGCGCATTGAACGAACCAGAAATCAAAACAGTTACTGCTACATTGACTGATACTTACCCAATTAATGTACAGGCAACAGCGGATTGCCCTCGTTATTTGGGCCGTGTATTGCGTGGTCTGAATGTAAAAGCAGAAACGCCACTGTGGATGCAGGAACGCCTGCGTCGCTGTGGTCTGCGCTCTATCGACCCGATTGTTGACGTGACTAACTATGTTCTGTTGGAACTGGGTCAGCCGATGCATGCGTTTGATCTGGCAAAATTGCAGGGTGCAATTCAGGTTCGCCGCGCAACTGCCGGTGAGAAGCTGACTCTGTTAGATCAAACAGAAGTTTCTTTACGTGATGATACGCTGATCATTGCCGATGATCGTGGTGCTATCGCGATGGCCGGTATTTTCGGCGGTGCAGATACCGGTGTCGATGCTGAAACCACGACTGACATCATGTTGGAATGTGCTTTCTTCCAACCACTGTCTATCACGGGTCGTGCGCGTGTATACGGCCTGCGTACAGACTCTTCTCATCGTTTTGAGCGCGGTGTTGACCCTCAGGTCCAGTACAAAGCTATTGAGCGCGCTACAGCCTTGCTGCTGGAGATTTGTGGTGGTGCTTGTGGTCCGGTAATTGATCAGTCTGCTCTTGATGCGTTGCCAGCGGCTAAAACGGTGACATTGCGTCGTGAAAAGCTGACTAAACTGGTCGGTATTACATTTGATGATGCCGAAGTGGTCGACATTCTGACCCGCCTTGGTTTGCAGGTTACAGCGACAGAAAGCGGCTGGGTGGCTAATGTACCAAGCTGGCGCTTTGATATTGCGATCGAAGAAGATTTGGTTGAGGAAATTGCCCGTATTTATGGATACGACAATATTCCTAATATCGCGCCGGAAGCACGTTTGACGATGTCTGAGCACAAAGAAGCGGAACAACCACTGAAACGTTTGCGTGATGTGTTAGTGGATCGTGGTTTCCAGGAAGCCATTACCTACAGCTTTATCGATCCAAAAGTGTTGTCATTGCTGGAACCATCTGCAGATCCTATTGTGCTGCCAAATCCTATTGCATCAGACATGGCGGCAATGCGTGTCTCTCTGCTGCCTGGTCTGCTGGGTGCAGTGGTCTATAACCAGAATCGTCAACAAACTCGTGTTCGCCTGTTTGAGTCTGGTTTGCGTTTTATTCGTGATGCCAGCGCTGAAAATGGAATTCGCCAGGAAGCCATGTTGGCTGGTGTTATTACTGGTAACGCTGCGGAAGAAAATTGGACGATCCCTAATCGTGCTGTCGATTTCTTCGATCTGAAAGGTGATGTTGAAGCGTTGCTGGAGTTGACCGCTAATACTGATGCATATCGTTTTGTTCGTTGTGAGCATCCTGCTTTGCATCCAGGTCAGTCTGCTGCGATAGAATTTAATGGTAAATCAGTGGGTTACATCGGTGTTGTTCATCCATCACTGGAGAAGAAACTGGGATTAAAGAGTAAAGCTATTGTATTTGAAGTGGAATTAGCCGCAATTCTGCAACGAAATATTCCTGCATTTGCTGAGGTTTCTAAATTCCCTGGTAACCGTCGTGACTTAGCAATTGTGGTCGACCAAACAATTTCTGCAGATGATATCTTACGATTAGCAAGAAAAGTTGGCGGAAATCAGGTAGTTGGCATAAACTTATTTGACACATACCAGGGTACTGGTGTGCCGGATGGCAAAAAGAGTCTGGCATTCAGTATCGTTCTGCAAAACACAGAACGAACTCTGGAAGATAAGGAGATTGCTGAAACAATGGAACGCGTTGTCGATGCACTCCGAGTAGAGTTCAATGCTACTTTGAGGGACTAGCTATGGCCTTGACCAAAGCCGATATTGCAGAACATCTTTTTACTGAGTTGGGTATAAGCAAACGTGACTCCAAAGAACTGGTAGAAACGTTTTTTGAGGATATCCGACTGGCCCTTGAAACTGGCGAGCAAGTGAAAATATCTGGCTTTGGTAATTTCGAACTCCGGACGAAAAACCAACGTCCGGGGCGAAATCCGAAAACAGGCGAAGATATTCCAATCACTGCAAGACGAGTAGTAACCTTCCGTCCTGGACAGAAGCTGAAATCCCGGGTCGAGCATGCAAGACCTGTGGACGATGATGATGACCGCGAAGGTGGTGATGAATAAATAAAAAGGCCAGTCTGAGACTGTAATGCTGATCGTTTAAGAATGCTTGAACGATCCTCCACTGGCTTCATAATCGGTCTCAGATTTTTATCTGAGACCGATTTTTTATGTCTGAACTTTCAAGAGAGCTGCAACTAACCGCAGAATTTAACTATCCTGAAACGATAGA
>JAQUHG010000241.1 GCA_028683735.1 Tolumonas sp.
TCCAGTACTAGCATTGACACCTACCGTGTGACTGGCGTTGTGCAGCAAATTGATTTGGCGAATAACCGAATTACGTTAAACCAGGATTCAGTCACTGAACTCGGCTGGCCAGTCCGTGCAGCCACATATCAGGTCAATAGCGATCGATTATTGCAAACGGTCACGCCTGGCCAAAAAGTGAGAGCGACATTTACTGCTGAATCACGATTTAATCCTGTGCTTCGCTCTATCTCAGCTGATAGTCAGTAATTACTGAGTTTATATGCTGAGTGATTATTTCGCTCAGCATATTCAACCCATATCATTTAAATCCGAATATTATTTCGGAGAGCATTCTGTATTTATTTGAGGTGAAATATGAACGTATTCAATTTTAAAAAATCATCGACCATTAAAGCAATTATTTTAATTTCCACTGCATTAACATTTTCTAATGTATATGCCCAATCTGGCTCGGGTAACAATGATGGCGGATTGATGAAACAAATGACTCTGGCAAAATATCAACCAAAAGTAATTACTGATCCCGATGCTCATGCTCGTTTACGTCAGGTTGTCATTCCAGAAACAGGCCATCAAAATGGTGGGCTGATGAAGCAAATGACACTGGCAAAATATCAACCAAAAGTGATTACCGACCCCGACGCTCAGGCTCGTTTACGTCAGGTCGTCATTGCGGAATCCGGCCATCAAAATGGTGGGCTGATGAAGCAAATGAGAGAGCAGCTGATGCGAGCAGACGCTCGTTAGCCAGATAAGGTTGGTTGAATTAAATAGTAGATACCTATTCTATGGGCCAAAACTGATAGTGATCATTCTGCGTAGCTATTATCGAGGCCCTTTAATTTCTAAAATTGCTTTTGATAGATCTCACAACTCTTTGATTAAGTTAACCGTATATCAACGGATTAACAGTTGATTTAGAAACATAACCACGCTATTAATATGGTTATTATTGGCGTATTAAGGATAAGAATGCTGACACGGTATGTGTTTATCATAATGCTAACGATTGCGGGCTGGATCCCATTCCAGTCTGTCGCTGCGTGGGCGATGATGAATGCACCAGAAACATCAGAATCTACTGATGTAATGTCAGATACTAACAAAACAGCCATGAGTCGTGCCTGTCAATCCACAATGAATACTTGTGACACTGACATGGCCGCTGATGCTCACCATTCGATGCAACAATGTATTTATTGTGTGTCTTTCTATGGCGGTGTTTTCCAGTTACCGGAGTTTCTGCCTCAGGCGTCACAACGGCATCAGCGTTCTCTTCCTTTATATGACGACCATATCCCTGTCGTTCTATCCCCCCCGCCGGTCAAATTTATCGCCTGAATTCGCGCTTACGTTTTTAACGTCATCCGCAATGCATATTTTTTGTTTTGTTGAATTTTACTGATTGCAGTGTGTGATCAGGTCAACCTAATGATTTTTCAGGAGATAAACTAATGACTACCTCAAATACTCTGTTCGCTCGTACTGCTGTTGTTGCTTTGTTTTGCGCTGCTGCCTTTGCCGTTCAGGCTGAAGATACTATGTCCAAAGACATGGATATGAATATGGACATGAGCAACATGACACATTCAACCGATACCATGAATAGTAAGCAGATGACCCATGAACAGATGACGGTCAAGACCTACCCGCTGCATGGTAAAATCGAGCAAATTGATACCGACAATCTCACCATTACTTTAGCTCACGATGCCGTGACCGAATTAGAATGGCCAGCCATGACCATGACATTTCCCGTTGCCAAGGTTCAACTTCTGAATGGCTTGTCTGTTGGACAAACCATTGATGCTCGAATCACTGCAAATGAAAATGAGCCTCCGATGATCCAAGTCATCAAACTAGCAAAATAATTCGCATAGGTTGTCCGGAGCACGATGAAGGATCGTCAGTCATAAACGGTTAACACTGTTCCGGCAGCTTCAACACAAACATATAAGGATTAACTCATGAAATTATCAATGAGCTATACCCTGCTGTTGCCCGGATTATTTGTAAGTTCCGTTTGGGCAGCAACTGAAGGTAATTCATTAACATCATTGCAAGCTGCGGTACAACAAGATAACCCGCAATTGCTACAAGTCATGGCTGAAATACAAGCAGCCTCTGCACGGACGATCTCGGCTGGTGCACTGGCAGATCCGATATTCAAGCTGGAGTTAATGGACTTCACTCCCGAAGGCAAAGGTAAACAGTATTTACCCGGACGGACAGGACAATCTAAATATACATTGATGCAAGATCTGCCCTGGTATGGCAAACGCGATCTAAAAACCAGCATTGCAGAACAACAAGCGGATGTAGCGAAGTTCAAAGCGGCTAAAACACAGAATGAGTTAAAAGCGGAAATGCGTCGTCTGTATGCCCGTCGTTACGAAACACATCAAATGTGGCTGCTCAACGAAGAAATTGATTCCGTACTACATCAAATTGAACAAACGGCTAACAGCCGTTATCAGCAAGGATTGGCAAATCAGCAGGAGTTAATTCAGACCCAGCTAAACCGCAGTCAGCTCGCAAAGATGCAGATTGATTTAGAGGCCAACCAGCAGCAATTACAATCCTGGACCAATGCGATTTTAAATCGTGCGCCTTCCGCTGAACTTGCATTTCCAGTTGATCTGCCATCGTTAAGCAACAACGAACTGAAAACACTAAAGGACACTGATTGGCTAAAGCAAACGCCACAGTGGCAACAGACAGTGTCAGAGCGTAATGCCGCTACCCTGAACGAGCGTCTGGTAGAAAAAAATCGTTATCCTGATTTCACCGTGGGTGTTGTTGCTGTCCAAAATCAACAGCAGTTAGAGGAATGGGAAGGCATGGTTCAGTTTAATTTACCGCTGAACCTAACGCGTCGAACTGCGGATGAACGGGAAGCGCAGGCGATGAGTATTGCTGCAAAAGCGGAACAGCGGCAGATGAGCAATGACTTACAAAGCCAGTTCTGGCGCGCCATCACCGCGATTGAACAAGCCCAAAAACAGCAACAATTGCTGAAGAACAGAATACAGGAGCAAGCCGCCCTGAATCTACGCTCTGCTCTTCAGGCTTATCAGAACAATCAATTGCCACTTTCAGGGTTGTTAGAGGCTGAACAGCAATGGCTGGAAGTTCGCCAATCACAAATCCAGGCTGCCGCAGCTGAACAAATGGCTTATGCCGATATTGAAGCACTGACAGGGAAAGCATTATGAGAAAGACCACCGCATTAGGCTTGTTATTGATGTTGATCGTGGGTGGCGGTGCTGGTTTTGGTCTGAGCCAATGGCAGCAAAAGCAAAGCGCTGATACCGCATCATCAACAACGCCAGAACGCAAGATCCTGTATTACCGCAACGCGATGGGATTAAAAGACACCTCCCCTGTACCCAAGAAAGACAGTATGGGTATGGATTACATTCCGGTTTATGCAGATGATACATCTGCTCAACCGGCAGAAAAGAAAGTTCTTTTCTATCGCAACCCGATGGGTCTCAAAGACACCTCACCAGTGCCAAAGAAAGACAGCATGGGCATGGATTACATTCCAGTTTATGCCGATGGCGATAGTTCAACGCAAGATAGTTCATCTGTAAAAATCAATGCCGATCGTCTGCAAACACTGGGCGTACAAACCAGTAAAGTGAACATGGATCCCGTATTTCGTGCGGTACGCGCTGTCGGTCAATTTGCTGTTGATGAAAAACGACAATATAACGTCACGACTAAATTTGATGGCTGGATTGAAAAACTCGCGGTTAACACCACCGGCCAGAATGTAAAGGCAGGTCAATTATTGATGGAGGTCTACAGCCCGGAGCTGCTGGCTGCACAACAAGAATACCTGATTGCTCGTGAAAATCAGAATGCACTAAAAGCACTTCCTGGTAAGGCATCATTCTCTCTGTCTCAGGCAGCATTAGAGCGCATGAAAATCTGGGATATTCCAGCGTCTGAATTAAATCGACTCACCAAAACCGGTGAAGTACGTCGTCGTTTAGCCTTATTAGCACCCACTTCTGGCGTGGTATTAAACAAAACAGCTGTCCAGGGCATGAAATTTACAGCCGGTGAAACACTGTTTGAAATCGCCGATCTATCTCAGATCTGGTTACTGGTTGATGTATTCGAACAAGATCTGGGTTTAGTGAAACCAGGACAAAAGGTCAATGTGAAGGTGAATGCGTATCCTGATGATGTCTTTAATGGCACTGTTGCCTTCATTTATCCAACACTAAACAGTGAAACCCGGACAGTCAAAGTCCGTATTGAGTTGGATAACAAAGATGGTCGTTTAAAACCGTCTATGTACGGTGAAGCTAACTTACAGGCGACTTTAACTTCACAACCTCAAGTCACGGTGCCCGAATCAGCACTGATCGACAGCGGTACACGTCAGGTTGTTCTGGTGCAAACAGGCAATGGTAAGTTCGCGCCTCGTCAGGTGAAAACAGGCGGCCATGGGGAAACGACGTCGGGTGAACGCAAAGTCGTCATTAAGGAAGGGCTGGCTGATGGTGAGTTAGTCGTCACCCGCGCTAACTTCCTCATTGATTCGGAAAGTAACTTACAAGCCGCCTTCTCAGGGCTAGGGACAGAATCAACATCTGCGTCAGCACCAACAAAAACTATGGAAGCCACGCCGGCGAGTGCAAGCATGCCAACCACCAGTACTGCTGCGATGGCGGATATGCCAGGTATGACCATGACTAACGATCAAAACGGAGGCAAATAGCCATGTTGCAAGGTTTGATCCGTTGGTCGCTGCATAACCTGTTTATGGTTTTGTTGCTGACATTGATGATTGTGGCGGGCGGGATCTATGCGGTAATGAAGACACCGTTGGATGCGATTCCAGATCTCTCTGATGTACAGGTAATTGTCTAT
>JAQUHG010000242.1 GCA_028683735.1 Tolumonas sp.
TTCCTGATTTTTGAACTCTTTAATGATTTCGCGAGTCAGGGTAAATGCATCTGCGGAATGAGTTTTTGCTGCAGTCAGGATCTGATTGATCGCTGAAGCGATAGGCTCTTTTTCCAGTGACTTATCGATTGTTGGCACTACAACTGGCAATGCTTTGGCGTAAGGGTCGCTTAACATATCAGTACGATAGTAAAGTTCCTGATGACCAGTTGCACTGCTGATTGACCATTCAGCATGGGAGACGCCATCTTTGTTGACAAATGAAAGCCCATAACCGGGGCTGGCCGCGTTTTCGTCAACGTGAGTAAAACCTTCCTGCGTATCGGGTAATGCCAGCGAGGCCATAACCGGGCCGCCATTTGCATCAAACTCCACTTTGGCTTCTGCAGACCAAACGTTGCGATATTCCCCTGGCAACAGAGGAACATCAAATGCGATATGACGATACAGAACGAGTGCAATACCCAGAATATAGAGTAGTGCAACTACGATATAAAACGGACGGCGTGAGACCATGATGATTACTTCTTATCCTTGTTGTCAGTCGAAGTAGCTTCAGACGCAGCTGGTGCTACTTTTACTGGTTGAGCATCGGCCGGAATTGCTGTTTTAACTGGCTTTTTAACCGGCTTTTCGATGTCAGCAGTGGGTTGTACTGCTGGTTTGGTTTCATCTTTGATTGGTACTTTTTTCACAACAATAACTTTATCGCCTTCTTTTACTGTTTCAGTGGCAGTTTTAGGTTTTGACGAATCAGTGGTGCTGTCGGTTTTATTGGCTTTTTTCTGTACAGATGCTTGCACTGCACCGGCTATCTGCGGTTTACCCTGTACGTTTTCACGAGCTACATCAACTACGGCAACATCTTTTATAAACTCACGCCCCATCAACACAGGGAAGTCCATGTTGGAACGGTCGGTTAAGCTGAAATCCGCTTTTTCGGTAACTGTACCGATACGAATAGTCATACGAACAATCGGACGATCTTCTAAACCGTTTGCCTGACGAATTCGGATGTATTTAACGAACGGTGCTTCGACATTAACTTCTTTGCCGCCATCAATTGGCATAATAAATTTAACCCAGCGGCGACCTTCGCGTTCAAAGACGGTGACATCATGTGCACTGATAGAAGAGGTGGTGGCACCGGTATCAATACGGCTCATGAAATTGCCATTGGCTTCTTCAACATAAATCCATTCAGTTTCACCCAGGATCATTTTGCCATCTGGGGTGGTTTTACCCGGTTCGGCTGGAATGCAAAGTTCTGAGGTGTCTTTCTTGGAGGATTTTTTATAAACCGGAGGCTGTGACTGTGGTGTCAGCTGTTTACCGAGTTGTTGTTGCAGATTTTTCAGTTCATTCAGCTGTTTTGCAGTATGGCCTTGCTGATCCAGCAGTATGCTCAGACGAGTATTTAATTCAGTTTGTTGCTTCAGTAATTGCTGTACTGCAGCATCATTGTTGCCTTCTGCAGCGGAATATCCTGAAAACAGACTCAAGGTGAGCAGGGTTAAACCCGGTAATACTTTAGTCATGATGATGTCGATTCGATGTGGTTAACAAAAAATTGTTGTAAGTTTATATCAGATAACGATCAGGGGACTAGTCTTCTGAGCCTCTGGTTGCAACAAAAACGGCGCGCTTTGGTGCCGGATAGCCTTCAATTGTGCGTGACGGATCATCGGGCATCAAATATTGTGCTAAAGATTCGTTTCGCATCCATTCGGTGCTGCGTTGTTCATCAGTGGTAGTGACTGCTTCATCGACCACGCGAACATCCTGAAAACCGCATTTTTTCAGCCATTTGATCATCGCCGCTGCCGAAGGCAAGAACCAGACATTGTTCATTTGCGCATAGCGATCATCGGGTACCAATACGGTGTTTTCATCCCCGTCGATGATTAATGTTTCCAGTACCAATTCGCCACCGTCACGCAGTTGATCTTTTAACTGATAAAGATGATCGATGGGGGAACGGCGATGATACAGCACACCCATGGAAAATACGGTGTCGAATGCACGCAGTGCCGGCAACTCTTGGATACCGAGCGGTAAAAAATGCACATGCTGATCATTGCCCGCTAAATGTTTGATGGCGCTAAATTGGCATAAAAACAGCGCAGTTGGGTCGATGCCGACGGCCATCTCGGCGCCTTCGCCACGCATACGCCACAGGTGATAACCACTGCCACAGCCAACATCCAGCACATACCGACCTTTTAGTGGGCTGATATGCGGTGAGACGCGATCCCATTTCCAGTCGGAACGCCATTCGGTATCAATATGAATACCAAATAAATGGAATGGCCCTTTACGCCACGGGTGTAAATGCTGCAGTAAGTTTTCTAGTTTTTTGGTTTCGCCTGCATTGAGTTCACCCGCCTGACCAATTTCAACGCGATCTTGGATGTTAATGTGCGGGCTTGAGTAGTGTTCCAGCTTGGCTAGCACTTTTTGCCATTTCGGCAAATTGCCGTGCCGTTCACTGTTTTCCCATGCATGCAGTTGCGCGGGCAGGGTGTGTAGCCAGTGGCTTAAGCGGCTTTTCGCAATGACCTGATAAAAGGAAGCAAAGTCGATCATGCGGAAGCTCCTTTATCTTTGATGGCGACAATAGAGCCAAAATTGAAGCACTGGAACCAGAGATCGATGTGTTCAAAGCCGGCGTCTTGCAGTCGTTGCTTGTGGTTATCGACACTATCGGCACGCAGTACGTTTTCGAGCATGGTGCGTTTTTGGCTGATTTCCAGTTCGCTATAACCGTTCGCACGTTTGAAATCGAGGTGTAATTCCACCAACAGATCACTGACCTCGGCATCATCGAAGCGGAATTTTTCACTTAAAATCAAAATACCACCGGGGCGAAGCCCGGCATAAATGCGGCGTAACAAGGTGATTCGTTCAGCTGGTTCAATGAATTGCAGTGTGAAATTCAGCACGACCACAGAGGCATTTTCAATTTCTACCGCTTGAATATCGGCTTGGAGGATCTCAACGGCAACGGCACTTTTGTAGGTGGCCAGATGCTGGCGACAGCGTTCGACCATCGGCGCTGAGTTATCGACGCCGATGATTTGGCAATCGGCATGTGAGACGTTGCGGCGCATCATTTGTGTTGCAGCACCCAGTGAACAGCCGAGATCATAAAGATTCGAGCCGGGCTGGGCGAAACGCGCGGTCATCATGCCGATAGCAGACAGAATATTGGAATAACCCGGCACGGAACGTTGGATCATGTCGGGAAAGACTTCAACGACCTTTTCGTCAAAGCAAAAGTCGCCCAACTGAGCAATCGGGGCGGCAAACAGTTGATCTTTCATGGTGGTAAACCAGAACAAAACAGAAAGCGAAATTGCCGCGCATGTTAGCAGATATCCCGACAGAAGGTCAGTGTTATCCATGACGTTCGCATTGGTTATCGTTATACCCTTCGTACTTGAAGCTGCAGCATCGTTGACGGCGTTCACTCACCCCAATCACATAGCATCTCTATGTTCATGGGGATTCGCTCATTTGTCGCCTTGCTGCAACTCCAATTACTTTGGGTATAAGATAGGTTATCGCGTCAGTGTCGACGGAGTTCCATGTGCACAAAATAGACGAAAACCAGGAAAGAACACAATTTGATGTCATTGTGGTGGGGGGCGGCATGGTGGGCGCTGCGGCTGCCTGTTTGCTGGCGCAACAAGGTTTGCAAATTGCAGTTGTCGAACAAACAGAACCAGAAGCGTATGCACCAGAGCAAGCGATGGATCTGCGTGTTTCGGCGATTAGCCCTGCCTCAGTAGCATTATTGCAACAAGCCGGTGTTTGGGATGCCATTTTAGCGATGCGGGTACGCGCCTATACCGAACTGGCTACCTGGGAAGTGAGCGGGTTGGAAACGCACTTCCATGCACAGGAAGCGGGCATTAATGAGCTTGGGTATATCATTGAAAACCGTCTGATCCAGCTGGCGTTATGGCAAAAGCTGCAAACATTACCGAATGTTCGCTTGTATTGCCCGGCACAAATAAACGCGCTGATACAAACGGATGAACAAGCAAAAATAACATTAAACGATGGTCAGGTGCTGTCGGCGAGCTGGTTGCTGGCGGCAGATGGTGCGAATTCTAAAATTCGGGCCTTGGCTAAAATTGGCGTTAATAGTTGGGATTATCGACAAGATTGTTTGTTGATTAATGTGGATCTGGAAGATGATGCCCCTGCTATCACTTGGCAGCAGTTTTATCCGTCTGGTCCACGTTCCTTTTTACCGCTGGCAGGGAATAAAGCCTCGTTGGTTTGGTATGACACACCGGCTCGGATCGCACAGTTAACAGCCATGACGCCAATGATGTTGGAGCGGGAAGTGAAACGCCATTTTCCCGAACAGTTACCGGCTTGCAAGGTCACTCATTTTGGCAGTTTCCCTCTGACGCGCCGACATGCGCAACACTATTACCAAGGGCGAGTGATTTTGCTGGGGGATGCCGCGCACACCATTCATCCCCTGGCTGGGCAGGGGGTTAATCTGGGCTTTAAGGATGTTGCCTGTTTAGTCGATCTTTGGCATTCCGTGCAGCAAAAGCAGCAAGGTTTTAGTAGTAAACAACTGCAGCAATATGAGCGTAAACGCCTGTGTGATAACACCTTGATGCAATCAACGATGGATCTGTTTTATGCAGGGTTTAGCTCATCACACATGCCGTTGAAAGTGTTACGCAATATTGCTTTGTTGGCGGCGGAAAATGCCGGTTGGTTGAAACAAAAAGCCCTGCGTTATGCACTCGGGTTGTAATTGTATTGTTTGACCTGCTGTTCTACTTCCAGAAACACTTTCAGACTGCGGGATAAGTGTTTCTGTTTGTGGCGGATCAAATACAACGG
>JAQUHG010000243.1 GCA_028683735.1 Tolumonas sp.
TTGTTCCATTTTGCCTTCCGTGCATTCACCTCCGGCCCCGATGCGATCTTGGCGGAACAGGGGTTAGCACGTGTGCATCATCGCATTCTCTATTTTGTCGGGCGCAACCCGGCGATCAGCGTGAACGCCTTGCTGAAAATTCTCGGCGTCAGTAAACAGGCGCTGAATGGCCCGCTGCGCACGTTAAAAGAGCTCGGTTTGATTGCGGCGAATACCGACGAGTTTGATAAACGCATCAAGCGTTTAACGCTGACTGCATCCGGGCAAGTGCTGGAAAATCGCTTATCGCAAAGCCAGCGCGAGCTGATGACGCAAGTGTTTAGCGACGTCGGTAGTGAAGCCGAGCAGCAGTGGCGTGCGATTATGCAAAAATTGGTCGATACCAAGTCTGAGCATTTGCTGAGTCACGGCCACAACCCGCCAACGGAAGCCAGCGACAACTGAACTTACGGTCCTGAACAAATTTATTTCCAGCTTACAAAAACCCAGTTCACAAAAAAGAGGTGCGATACCGCCAGGTTTGCGCCTTTTTTGTTTTTGCCGCGTATCACTTTTTTCCTCTATGCTTTTTGATACCCGCCTTTGGAGATCAGCGACATGCAGCGATTTAGCACCAGTAATGAATTACGTCTGTCGGAATTGATCGGTTCGCTCAGTCATGCGTTGGATATCACCGAAGGGCAGCCGGAAGGGCATTGCGTGCGCTGTTGCTGGATCGGCATGCAACTCGGTGAGCGGCTCGGTTTACCGGCACAGCAATTACATGAACTGTATTACATGCTGTTGCTGAAAGATCTGGGCTGTAGCAGCAATGCTGCGCGGATCTGCGAGTTATATCTGACCGATGATCTGCGTTTTAAACACGATTTTTCGCAAGTCGATAGCAGTATCGCCAATGTGGTGACGTTCGTCTTAAAACATACCGGTTTGCAGGCCGGCTTAACCGAACGTTTCAGTAGTCTGTTTACCATTTTTCGCAACGGTGAGCAGATCGCGACGGAACTGATCCAAACCCGTTGTCAGCGTGGGGCGGAAATTGCCCGTCAGCTGCGGTTTAGTGAGCCGGTGGCACAAGGCATCTTGTCGCTGGATGAACATTGGGATGGCGGCGGTAAACCGGAAGGGCTGGCGGGTGAGCAGATCCCGCTGTATGCACGGATTGCGTTGCTGGCGCAGATCGTGGATGTGTTTCATTCCGCCAGTGGGCCGGTAGCGGCGCGCAAAGAGGTCCGGCAGCGCGCGAAAAAATGGTTTGATCCCACCTTGGTGCACCTGTTTGAGCAAGTTTCTAACAATGACTCTTTCTGGCAAACACTGGCTTCACCGACCATAGAGCAACAGGTGTTTGCGTTGTTAGCCGGTGAGGGCGAGCGGCCGTTAGATGAAGATTATCTGGATGAGATCGCCGCCGCCTTTGGTCAGGTGGTTGACTCGAAAAGCCCCTACACCGCCGGCCATAGCGGCCGGGTGGCGTTGTATACCGATATGCTGGCGCAGGAGCTGGGTTTATCCCCAGAGCGGCGGCGTTGGCTGAAACGCGGTGCTCTGTTGCATGATGTGGGCAAGCTGGGCGTGAGTAATACGATTTTGGATAAACCTGGCAAACTGAATGCCGAGGAATGGGCCGCAGTACAGCGGCATGCGGAGTTTACCGAAAATATTTTAAGCCGGATTTCGGCCTTTGCGGAGTTGGCGCGTGTGTCGGGCGCTCATCATGAACGGCTGGATGGCAAAGGTTATCCGAAAGGGCTGAAAGCCGAACAGATCGCGCTGGAAACCCGCATCATTACCACGGCGGATATCTTTGATGCGATCACCGCAGCCCGACCATATCGTGGCGCGATCCCGATTCCGAAAACCCTCGATATCATGGCGGAAACGGTGGGCACCGCGATTGATGCCGACTGTTTTGCTGCACTCAATCGGGTGATTGAACGTCTGGAGTTGCCGGTGCCGGAACCAGCGTAAAGCGTTCTAATCGGGCCAGTGCCAGATCGAAATCAAACGCCTGCAGATGATTATTGATCTGCTGTAATTCGGCTGCGGGGATCAGGGCTTGTAAACCCGGTTCCAGCTGGGCGTAGAGATCTAATGCGCCGCAATCGTTATCGCCAATCAGCTTCCGCAGTGTTGCCAATGCTTCGTCAGTGACGCGCTGTAAATGCTGGGTGGTGGTAGCCAACTGCAGATTATGCGGCATGATTTGCGTGTTGATCTGGCGGCAGAGTTGCTGCAGTGCGCTATCCAGCTGATTTGTCATCACCAGTAAACCCGCCATGTCAGTGGAATGACTCAGTGCTTTTTCCAGCTGCGCGGCCAGATCGGATACCGCGATGGCGCCGATATTGGCGGCGACCCCTTTCAGACTGTGGGCCAAGGGTTTGGCAATCGTCGGTTGTTGTTGCGCCAGTAAATCGCGGATGCGGGCAGGAATGCCGCCTTGTTCATGGCAAAACTGCTGTAATAACTGCAGGTAAAGGGTTTGGTTGCCATTAACCCGCTGTAACGCGGTTTGGCTATCCAGCCCATCCAGCTGTAGCTGCAGGTTTGAATGACTGGATGGGTTTTGCCGACTGCCACTCAGTTTGTGAACCAGATAGTGGCTCAGCAGTTTATAAAACAACTGCGGATCAATCGGTTTCGCAATATGGTCGTTCATGCCTTCGGCCAGACAACGTTCGCGTTCATCCTGCAGTGCGTGTGCAGTCATGGCGATGATCGGGAGTTGTTGAAAACGGGCATCGGCGCGGATCGCCAGCGTGGTTTCATGGCCATCTAAGCCCGGCATCTGCAGATCCATAAATACCAGATCGTAATGCGTTGGCTCATGAGAAAACAGCAATGACATCGCTTCATGCCCATTGGCGGCGACATCGGTGTGAATATCGCTGGCGAGCATCATTTCGACAGCAATTTGCTGATTGATCGGGTTATCTTCCGCCAGCAGCACGTTGGCTTGCCGGAATTGCGGTAACACCAGATGCTCGAATACGGCCATGGTTTCACCTTGCGGTGGGGCAAACAGCCGCATCAGACAATCCACTACCTGTGACTGGCTGATGGGTTTGGTGAGGAAACTTTCAAAACCGACCGCTTTGGCTTCCTGCTGAACATCGTCATAATTAAACGCCGTGACCAGCACCATGCGGGGTGGCATGGGTAATTCCCGTGCGTGTTGTGCCAGCACAATGCCATTCATTTCCGGCATCTGCCAATCGGTCATCAGCAGGTGAAATGGCGTACCGTCCTGATTGGCTTGCTGCAAGCGTTGCCGCGCTTGGTTGGCGCTGGTCACCGCTTCGGCATGCAGCGGTAATTGCTGTAATGCGGCGAGCAAAATATCGCAGGCTACCGCATTGTCATCGACCACCAAAACCCGCAATCCGGTGATAGCCCCGGGGATCAGCCGGCGTTTTTCGTTCATGATCTGATTGGCGGTCAGTTGGATGGCAAACGAAAATTCACTGCCGACATCCGGTTCACTTTTTACCTGGATGGTGCCACCCATTTGCTCGACTAAATGGCGGGCAATGGTCAGGCCCAGACCGGTGCCACCAAAGCGGCGGGTGGTCGAACCATCGGCTTGTGTAAAGGCCTGAAACAGGCGGCTGGTTTGTTCCGGCGTCATGCCAATACCGGTATCGCGGATAGTAAATTGCAGCGTCAGCTGGTCGTCATCACGCGCTTGCTGGCGCACCTGCAAATGCACATAACCCTGTTCGGTAAATTTCACCGCGTTACTGATCAGATTGATTAAGATCTGGCCCAGCCGTAACGGGTCACCAAGCAGACTGCGTGGGATATCCGGCGCGATATCAAATAGCAGTTCCAGCCCTTTTTCATTCGCCCGTTGTGATGACATGACCGACAGATTGGCTAATACATCGTCGAGATTAAAGGCGATATGTTCCAGTTTCAGCTGATTGGCTTCAATTTTGGAGACATCGAGAATGTCATTGATGATGCCCAGTAACGACGTACCAGCCTGATGAATCTTATTCAGATAGTCGCGCTGTTTTGCGGAAAGTTCCGTTTTCAGCGCCAGATAAGCCAGCCCGATCACCGCATTCATCGGCGTGCGGATTTCATGGCTCATGTTGGCCAGAAACATCGATTTGGTGCGGGTGGCCGATTCGGCGGCTTCTTTGGCCTGCCGTAATTGCTCGGTCTGCTGATGGCGGGCGGTGATGTCCATCCAGTAGCCGTTCCAGATCCAGTCGTGCTCTTCCTGCCGGTTGCAGAGTGCTTTGACCCGCACCCAACGGATCTCGCCATGGCGATAAATCCGGTGTTCCAGATCAAAATCGCGGTGCTCCTGAAAGGCTTGGGTAATGGCGGAAACCACTGAACTACCTTCTTCCGGCAACAAAATGCGCTCCAGCGCCCGCACATCCGTCAGCAATTCATCAGGGCTCAGCCCTAATACTTCGCGGATTTTTGCGCTGGCATAGGTATAACGACAGTGTTCCTCATTGCCACCACTACGGAACTGAAAAATTGCCAGCGGCAGGGCATCGGAAAGGTCTTGCAGATGTTGGCGAGCGCGTTGTTGAATTGCTTGTTTCGCTTCTGCCGCTGCCACGGCTTCCGCTTCCATTCGCCGTTGTAATAACCAGACCCAACGTAAGATCGACATCGCGGCGATGATTAGCGCGGCTAACAAGGCGGCTTGCCAGAGTGGCAACCAGTCCGACATATCTTGTAATAACACGACCTGCCATTGGCCGCCTTTATCTGCCCAGTCCAGCGTGTCGGCGCTGATGGCATACTGTTTGCCCGCAAAGGTGATACTTTTTTTGTTGAGGGCAAACGGCAATAAGGCCGGCACACTGTCGCGGAACAGATTTTTAAACTGTTTT
>JAQUHG010000244.1 GCA_028683735.1 Tolumonas sp.
GTAACCATTGCTACCAATATGGCTGGTCGTGGTACCGATATCGTATTGGGTGGTAGCTGGCAAGCTGAGATTGATGAATTAGAAAATCCAACAGCAGAACAGATCACTGCTATCAAAAATGCATGGCAGCAACGTCATGATGCCGTGATCGCGGCTGGTGGTTTACACATCATTGGTACCGAGCGTCATGAATCTCGCCGTATCGATAATCAGCTCCGTGGTCGTTCTGGTCGTCAGGGCGATCCCGGTTCTTCACGTTTCTATCTGTCGATGGAAGACAGTTTGATGCGTATCTTCGCCTCTGATCGTGTCAGTGGCATGATGAAAAAACTGGGGATGGAACATGGTGAAGCCATTGAACATCCTTGGGTGAGCAAAGCAATCGAAAATGCACAGCGTAAAGTTGAAGGTCGTAACTTTGACATTCGTAAAAATCTGCTTGAATTTGATGATGTTGCCAATGACCAACGTAAAGTGGTTTATGAACAGCGTAATGAATTATTAGAAAGTGCTGATATTTCAGGCACTATTCATATGATCAAAGCGGATGTCATCAACCGTATGATTGATCAGTACATTGCGCCACATTCACTGGATGAGAGTTGGGATATTGCTGGCTTAGAACTGCGTTTACGTGCTGATTTTGCTATCGATCTCCCGATTGCTCAGTGGATCAAAGATGATGATAAGTTATACGAAGAAAAAATTCGTGAACGTATTATTGACGAAATTGAAGCCAGTTATGCACGTAAAGAAGAGCTGGCAGGCCATGAAGTACTGCGTCAATTTGAAAAATCAGTGATGTTACAAACGCTGGATAATCTGTGGAAAGAGCATTTAGCTGCTATGGATCATCTGCGTCAGGGTATTCATCTGCGTGGTTATGCGCAAAAAAATCCGAAACAGGAATACAAACGCGAGGCTTTTGAATTATTTACTCAAATGCTGGAAAACCTGAAACAACAGGTTGTGAGTATTGTGTGCCGAGTTCAGGTACAAGAGCCGGATGTTGATGCGATTGAAGAGCAACGTCGTCAATCAGAAGCAACTCAAGTACGTACTTACAGCCATGAAGAAACCAATGCACTTGCTGAAGATGATGCAGGATCAGAACAAGATCCAAGTGCCGAACCGTTTGTGCGTGATAGCGTCAAAGTGGGACGAAATGATCCGTGCCCTTGCGGTTCCGGTAGAAAATACAAACATTGTCATGGCAAGTTAGACTGATTTATTTATATAAATATTCAAAGGCGACTTCGGTCGCCTTTTTGTTAGCAGGAATATGTATGAAACAAGTATGGGTCGCAGTGGGTGTTATTTATGATCCCAAACAAGGATATTTTATTTGTCGCCGTGCAACACATCAGCATCAGGGTGGGAAATGGGAATTTCCAGGTGGAAAAGTTGAATTAGAAGAGACTGTTCAACAAGCATTACAGAGAGAATTACAGGAAGAAATCGGTATTAATGTAACCACTGCAGAGCCTTTATTAGTCATCGAACATAATTACAGCGATAAATCGGTAAAACTAGATGTGTGGTTAGTTACTGAATTTACAGGTAAAGCCCAAAGTTTAGAGGGATTGGAAAATCGTTGGGTACAGTTCAATGAACTAAGCCAACTCGATTTCCCCGATGCAAACAGACCGATCATTGCTGTTTTATCTAAACGAACAGAAGGGCTTATTTAGTCTTGATCTAATAACTCCAGATCTTCAGGCGATAATTGCAGTGAAGCTATTTTCGAGGTTGATTCATCTTCATCGGCAATGCGACGTTCTTCACTAAACCATTCCCCAAGATCAATTAGGCGGCAACGTTCGCTGCAGAATGGTCGATAGCTATTTTCAGGGATCCAACTAACCAATTTACTGCAAGTCGGGCATTTAACTTCCAAGATCATTACCTCTGAACAAGTGTATTAGATACTACTAAACCGCGCGATTATACCATATCGAAGGTCGTATATTCTTGAACGATTAATGCTGACGTGCTAGCGAGATATAAGTTTGATGTAGCTTATTGATCGCATTTTGACGTTGTTCATATGTTACGTTATCACCATTAAATAGGATGTCATCTGCGAGAGTTAACCGTTTTTGACGTGGATATTGCGAGGATATGATTGCCTGAACTTGTGCTTCTGTCGTGTTATCTCGCTGCATAGTTCGTCGGATTTGTGTTGCTTCATCAACATCGATCACCAATGTTCGTTGTACCAATGACTGCAGATTATTTTCAAACAGCAGCGGTATCATCAGTATGCAATAAGGGCCGATGGCCTCTTGGCATTGCTGTAGCATGCGCTCTCGAATTAATGGATGCAGTAGGTTATTAAGCCATTGTCGAGCTTGTTCATCGGTAAACACTTTATCTCGTAACTGGCGACGATCTAACGACCCATCGGTGAGTAATATTGATTCACCAAAATGATCGGATATTGCTTTTAAAGCCAATTCTCCAGGCTGTACGACTTCTCGGGCTGTTTGGTCAGCATCAATACATGGTACACCAAGCTTGATAAAATGCTGAGCCACCGTTGATTTTCCAGAGCCAATACCGCCAGTAAGGCCGACAATAAACATCAGCTGATCAACCCGAGATACCAGTTGGTTATCTGGTTACCCCAGAGTAATGCGATCCAGCCAGCAATCGCGAGGTAAGGGCCAAAGGGCATCGGCTTTCCTTGCTGTTGCTGTTTCATCACTATTAATGTAATGCCCAGCACTGCGCCAACGCAGGATGATAAGATCAATATTAACGGGAGCGACTGCCAACCTAACCAAGCACCTAATGCGGCAAGTAATTTGAAATCACCGTACCCCATGCCTTCTTTACCGGTAAGTAGTTTGAAGGCCCAGTAAAGAGACCAGAGCACCATATAACCAGCAATAGCACCAATTACAGCATCAGCCAATGGAACGAACTGTTGTGACAGATTCAGCAGTAAACCGATCCAGAGCAAAGGCAAGGTTAATTGATCGGGTAATAATAATTTATCAAGATCGATAAAGGTTAATGCTAACAATATCCAGGTTAGCAGTAATGCTCCGGCTAAAGCCCAACTTGGTGGGTAATACAAAGCAACAGCAACGGACGCTAATGCACACAATAACTCAACCAATGGATAACGGGCACTGATAGGCTGATGGCACGAACTGCAGCGGCCTTTTAGGTATAACCAACTGAATAGTGGGATATTTTCTGAAGCAGTGATTTTGTGCCCACAATGTGGACAAGCTGAACGAGGCAAGAACAGGTTATAGTGTTCTGCAGAAACAGTACTGCCGTCATTACTAGAAAAATAGTCTTGATACTCCTGCTGCCAACTGCGTTCCAGCATAATAGGCAATCGGTGAATCAGAACGTTTAAAAAGCTACCAACCAGTAGAGAGAATAAGCCTAACAGGAAAAAATATAGCCAGTGATACTGGCTATAAAGCATAAAAATGAGATCCATGAATAACCAACTAAATTAATGAATAACGCTGCCGAGTTTGAATATAGGCAAGTACATGGCGATAACCAATCCGCCGACTAAAATACCCAACACAACCATGATCAATGGTTCAATCATACTGGATAAGGCATCAACTGCATCATCTACTTGCTGTTCATAAATGCCGGCCACTTTCGACAGCATATCATCCAGTGAGCCTGATTCCTCACCAATCATGATCATTTGAATGACCATTTCAGGGAAGACTTCGGTTGTACGCATAGCGACATTCATTTGCATGCCGGACATCACTTCGTTACGTACTGACATGATAGCTTTACGGTACACAGCATTACCCGAGGAGCCCGCCGCTGCGATTAAACCATCGATCAATGGTAGACCAGCCGCAAAAGTTGTGGATAGAGTTCGTGCGTAACGCGCTAGTGCGGCTTTTTGTAATATTCCACCAACGATAGGTAAACGCAGAATAAATTTATCGGTGCCATCACGCACTGATTCCATGCGGCGATATGAATGGACATAAATAACAATTAGAACAATTAAGGCACCAGCCAGAAAATACCAATAATGCTGGACTATATTCGATAAATTAATAACCATGCGGGTGAATGCAGGTAGTTCTGCACCAAAACTTTTAAAAATCTTATCAAATTCTGGAACGACATATAAAAGCAGAATCGCTGTAACCACTAAGGCTACAATAATAACGGTGGCTGGATAGAACAGCGCTTTTTTGATTTTTGATTTCAGTGCTTCGGCTTTTTCTTTATAGATAGCAATACGATCGAAAATGGCATCAAGTGCACCTGATTGTTCGCCGGAAGACACTAAATCACAATACAGATCGTCAAAATAACGTGGGTATTGGCGTAAAGCTTTAGATGGCTGAATACCGGATTCTATTTCCGTACAAATATTTGCCAGCATTTCGCGCATGGGCCGTTTTTCATGGCTACCAGCGAGTAACTGCAGAGTTTGCACCAGTGGTACACCTGCCGTTAGCATAGTAGCGATCTGGCGGGTTAATACCGCAATATCCATTGGTTTGATGGACTGACCATATTGAGCCAATAGGGATTCAGTTTTGCGGCGAATTTTTTGAACTACAATTCCTTGACGGATCAAGTCGGCTTTAGCCTGAGATAATGTTTCGGCTTTCACTTCACCAGAGATTTTTTGCCCACGACGATTTACGCCACTCCAGGCAAATGCCAGTGTAACTTTAGGTTTGGGCTTATTCGCCGTATTGGCGGCGGAGCGTCGTTGAGCCACAGCCATAATTATTCTTCCTTAAATTAGACACAAGTTACCCGGTTTACTTCAGCCAGACTGGTAACACCGATACGTGCTTTCTCAAGCCCTGAACGATAAAGTGTCATCATGCCTTCT
>JAQUHG010000023.1 GCA_028683735.1 Tolumonas sp.
CGAAAGTGATCGATCAGGAATCTATTATTGATAATGCGTTTGATCCTTATGTAACAACCCGCGATTTTTATTTGCAGTATGAAGAAGCGAAAGTCCAGGGTAAAAAAGCGGCTGAAATGGGCTCGGCTACAAAAAGTGACCCCGCTGCAGATGCTGAAGTTGAAAAGTATTTAGATGAAATTGATAAATGAATAAACAAGAAGGCGTAACTAAGTTAGTTACGCCTTCTGTCTTTATAGCAATTATTTCAGATAGTCGAGATACGGTGACTGACGTGAAATCATCAGATCAACCAATTCGGGAATACAGCGGCATTTGTCATTAACAGAATCGACCAGTAATGCCTGAATAACCAGTTCCCGGGATTGGTTTAACACGGCTTCGGCGGTCAAATCATGCACCGCCACCTGATTGGCTAACAACCCGCCAATGCCTGCAGGCATATCTAATTTAATGCCGTGAATACCTTTGCTATCGATAATCGCCGGCACTTCCACAGAGATAAATTCTGGTAACTGTTTGATATAGCCTTTGTTCGGAATATTCACAGCAGCTTCTTCATACCCCGAGTTGGTGAGAATACCTTCAATGATCGGAACGACTCGCTCTTTGAGTTTCAGCTCAATTTTCGGTTCAATATGACCTAAGTAATTACGATAGAACGCATAGAAATCAAGAATGCCACGGTGATCGCTGACTTCATAAGCCCAGCGGATATATTCACCAAAATGGCTGTCGCCAGTGATGGGAAGATAGTTAAATTTCTCTAAAATTTCCTTAAACAGTGTTCTGTCTGCCCAAGGATAAGCGCTGTCAATGCCGCCCATCGCATCACGCTCAGTCGCACCTTCGGTTTCGATTAATTTGCCATGTTTACGGGTGTAATTAAGGATGTCGCTAAAACCCGGCAATTTCTCAAAGTAAGCGGGCGCTTTGGCGCGAATATCAGCATAAGCATCTTTACCTGAATCGCGATAATTAGCATTCAGCAGCACACTGAAATGGTTCAACCCACCGGCACGCAACGCTAAATTCTCAAATGGCGTATTTAAGATCTCTGGCAGATAACGTTCCAGCGATGCGATTTCATGACACATGCCAACGAAGTTCAGCTGTGGGAATTTACGGTGCACGGTAGTACAAATGCGGCTCATTGGATTGGAATAGTTGAAGATCCAGGCATCCGGGCAGATAGCAGCGATGTCCTCACAGATCGCCAAAATAGGTGGAATGATGCGCAGCGAATGGAATAATCCGCCAGGGCCACCATTTTCACCATAAACTTGCTTGATACCGTATTGTTGCGGTAATTGCCAGTCCATATCCCACAGCGCAAATCGATCGCCAACTTCAATTGAGATCATAATAAAGCAGGCACCTTTCAGTGCTTCTTTTCGATTGGTGGTCGCGCTGATAGTGAATGGCAAATCTTGTTCTGCAATAAACCGACGGGCGGTCTCTTCGGTTAACGCCAATGCTTTGGGGTTGATATCGTGCAATACGATTTCACTGCCAGCCAGTGTTTTGCTCTGAAAAATATCACCTAATGTGCCATAACCGAATTGAGCACTACCTGCACCGATAAGAACGATTTTGGTGGTCATGAAAAGTCTCCTGATAAATCAGTTTGTGTTTGTTTCAATGAGTCGAATTAACACTGGCATTCATGAAGATCTGGCATGAGATGAGTTTCTTCCCGTGGATCTTGGGTGTAAATGCCCGCTTGCCAATGATATTAGGAAGTGCACAGACATTTAGGAAATGGTAGTTTTTAGCTTAGTAATTGATTAAATCAATTTAATAACTAAGGGCTGTGATCATGGACAAGGTTTTACGGCAATTCCTCGAAGTAGCAACACTCAAAAATGTGACGCATGCCGCAAATAAACTTTGTATGAATCAATCGACGCTGAGTATCAATATCAAGCGGTTGGAGGAGTCATTAGGTGTGCCACTGCTGATCCGCTCTTCCAGTGGCGTCGAACTGACGGAATTCGGACATGTGGTCTTGGAAGAGGCGCGTATCATGCAGCGTTTGCATGACAACACGCTGAACAAAATCGAGTTTCTGAAACAACGTTTAGAGCGTGAATTAAAAGTAGGGGCGGGCCATGCGGAGTGGTTTTTGTTTGTTAAAGACAGTGTCAGAACCTACAGACAACGGCACCCTTCGGCGAATATTCACACTGAAATTGGTAATAATTTGCGGCTCATGGATCAGCTGTTAAGCGGTGATCTGGATCTGTCTGTCGGTAATGAGATTTACGGCCTCAATCGTAATGCCGGAGTGGTTTTCATTCCGTTATATCAAACCACCCATAAGGCATTTGTCAGAGCGAGTCATCCGTTGGCATTACATTCGTGTACTGCTGATGATTTAAAAGATTATCCGGCAATTCACCTGACACCAAATGAAAGCCGCTATTCTCATGTCATGGATGAGTTATACCGGCAGGAATATGGCAATTCAGTGCATATGAAAGAACAAATTGTCTATTCCAGTAATACGATAGAAGCTTGCATTGAAACATTAGAAGACACCAATGCGGTTTTGTTTTTTCCAAGCAGCATGGAAAGCTATTTCAAATCATTCAATATTGTCAGTCTTGCGTTATCTGAAACGCAGCGAATGAGTTCGATAGGTATCTATCTGTTGCGGGAACGACAAGACGATCCGCAACTCAAAGATATGGTGCAGCTGATGCGGCAAAATTTTACAGAAAATCAGGCGAGGGTGAAGTAACCCTCAATTCTGAGTTCATGAATTGAGGGCAGAGAGATTACCATACAGGTTGGCAAAGATAAGGATTGCTGACGCGCTCATGACCTAATGTCGACATAGGGCCATGACCCGGAATGAATTTAACGTCATCACCGAGTGGTAACAGTTTTTTGGTGATGGCATTGATCAGGTCGGTATGGTTTCCTTGCGGAAAATCGGTCCGGCCGATAGAGCCGTTAAACAGTACATCCCCGACGATCGCCAGTTGACTGTCTGCATGATAGAACACGACATGGCCTGGCGTGTGCCCAGGGCAATGCAACACTTGCAGTTCCAGATTGCCAACTGACACGGTTTCAGTTTCTGTGAGCCAGTGATCCGGTGTAAAAACATCGGTATGAGCAAACCCAAACATCTCAGATTGCGCCGGCAGGGCATTTAACCAGAAGGCGTCAGCCTGATGGGGGCCAATGATCGGGCAACCGGTGCGTTTGCGCAGTTTGTCAGCGCCGCCGACGTGATCAATATGACCATGAGTCAGCAGCAGTTTGGTCAATGTCAGGTTGTTTTTCCCGATCTCCTGCAGCAATTTCTCGATATCGCCACCGGGATCGATGAGTGCAGCTTCGTGTGTTTCATCACACCAAAGCAAAGTGCAGTTTTGCTGAAAGGCGGTAACGGGAATGATCTGGTATTGCAGCATGGTTATGTCCTGTAATTCTTTTCTCGTCAAATGGTAACCATGCACGCCATGGATTACCACTATTACCAGTCGATACCTTTTTGTGCTTTGATTCCACTGTCAAAGGCATGTTTGACGTTTTTGATTTCGCTGACTGTATCTGCAATCTCTAACAAAGCCCGGTGACAGCCACGACCTGTTATGATCACATGTTGATGTAGGGGACGATTGGTGATTGCAGCGACGATTTCATCAACATCAAGATAATGATAAGCAGCCATATAGGTCAGTTCGTCTAACAATACGACATCATATGCATCAGAGGCCAGCATGCGTTTAGCTTCCTGCCAGACAAGTTGTGCGGCTTGCTGATCTTTTTCGCGGCTTTGTGTTTCCCAGGTAAAGCCGGTGGCCATGATGTGAAATTCAACGCCGGCTTTTTGTAATAATACCCGTTCACCACATTCCCATGTGCCTTTGATAAATTGCACTACGCCGGCTTTCAAGCCATGGCCAACCGCACGGGTAACAGTGCCAAAACCGGATGTGCTTTTCCCTTTGCCATCACCGGTGATCACGATCATCAGCCCGCGTTCATCCTGTGCAGCAGCAATCCGGGCATCTACTTTTTCTTTGATACGTTGCTGGCGAGCTTGATGTCGTTGCTGGCGTTCGCTGTTCTCTTCCATTAAATCACTCCAATCAGATAGCAGGGGATGGCCGACCAATAAAACGGATCTGCGGATAAATTCCGTCTTCCGTATACAACACTTGTATACGGGTTATTGAGCCGTAATCGATTCTCAGACGTTGATAATAGTCGGCCGATTGCCAATCTACGCATAAAAGCTGCGCGAGGATCATTCGTATTACACCGGCATGAGTGACGACCAGTGACTGGGTGCCACGACATTGCTGTAATAACACCGGCCAGATTTGAGCTACGCGATCATGAAAATCCGGTAATGATTCACCATTCGGTGGGGTGATTGTTGCTGGTGATTGCCAGAATTGCTCCAGATCAGCCCAACACGACTGTAGCTGATCAAATGTCTGACCGTCCCATACACCGAAATTCATTTCTTGTATTAATGGCTCTACTTTCAGGTTGAGTGCCTGGCGTCGGCTATAGTCTTTTGCAAAACGCAGACAACGTTGCAGTGGAGAGCTGATCACCTGTTGATACTGCAGATCAATATTCACTGATTGCTGCATTTGCAGCTGGCCAGATTCTGTTACGGGAATATCGGTGTGCCCGTATAAACCGGCGTCGCCAGCAACGGTGCCATGACGTAATAAATCAATGGTTGCGCTCTGATAAACGCTATTCATGCCGTTCCTCCGTGACTCATAAAAGCCAGCAGGATCAGATAACCGACGACTTCACTCACTTGTTGAACGGCGCCGAGACAATCACCGGTATATCCACCCAGGCGGCTATTCAGATAACGTTTGGCGGCAAATCGTAACAGGCATTGTGTTATAAGAAGTGGTAGTGCTAACGAGACTGGTAGCAGAAGTAGGGGGAAGCTGCCTAGTAACACTAAGACTACTAAATCGCTTCTGCGTTGTTGTTCAGCGACTGGTTTGGCTTTCGCATCATCATCCCGGACGTAGTTCATATCATAGATAAGACTTCCGGCGACCGCGCGGGAGAGTGGATGTAAGACCACTAATGCCAGAATGATCTGCAATGGGGAAAGAAGAGCCAGCTCTTGTAAGGTGACAAATTTCAGCAGTAACGCCCCCCACAGTGCAATTGCACCATAAGTGCCTAAGCGGGAGTCTTTCATGATCAGCAGTTTTTTTTCGATGGTCATGCCGCCACCTAAACCATCAGCGGAATCGGCTAAACCATCCTCATGAAATGCACCAGTGAGCAAAACGGTGGTCAGCATCGACAGAACAATGCTGACGGAAATGGGGAAAATTTGCACGCTTAACCAGAAGGCTAAAGCACCTATTGCCCCGACCAACCAACCGACCAAAGAAAAATAGCGGCTGGATTGATTCAATAGTTGAGTACTGAACGGGGTATTGGCGGGAATAGGTATGCGCGTGAAAAAGCTGATCGCCAGCAAAAAACAGACGACCTGCTGTTTCAGGTTGCTCATTACAGCGTAACCCCGGCACTTTCAAAGCTGGCCATGTTGTTATAAAACTCAGCAGCAGAACGTAATAATGGCAGAGCAACCGCAGCACCGGTGCCTTCACCCAGACGCAGACCCAGTTGCAGTAGTGGCGTTGCATTCAGTGCTTCCAGCATGGCTTTATGGCCTTGTTCACCAGAGCAGTGAGCAAACAACATGTAGTCACGGCTGGCCGGTGCCATTTTTGCTGCTAATAATGCTGAGGCGGTGGTGATGAAGCCATCGACCAACACACAGATACCAGCTTCAGCGGCACCTAACATGGCACCGGTGATCTGTGTTATCTCAAAGCCACCGACTTCTTGCAATACGTTGATAGGATCGTTTTTATTCTCGATCCGGGTTATTGCGGCTTCAGTAATGTTAATTTTGTGCTCTAGCTGAGCATCACTGATGCCGGTGCCACGTCCTACACACTCTGTCGCCGTCTTATTCATCAGTGCGGCCATAATGCAGGACGCCGGAGTGGTGTTGCCAATGCCCATCTCACCAAAAGCCAACAGGTTGCTACCTTCTGTCGCGAGTTGTTTTGCAAGTCGGCGGCCATATTCCAGCGCCAGCAGAACTTCTTCTTCGGTCATGGCAGCTTCTTTGGCCAGATTACGAGTGCCAGCCCCGATACGTTGGATAATCAGGCGGTCATCGTTGATCGGGGTTTTAATGCCCGCATCAACAACTTTTAATTCCATGTTGTTAGCACGGCAGAAACAATTGATCGCAGCTCCACCGGCTAAAAAATTCAGCACCATTTGACGCGTCACATCACTGCTGGTTAGGCTCACCTTTTCTTCTGAAACACCATGATCACCGGCAAAAACCAGCATAGTTGGTTGATTGATGGTAATAGTGGGAGTGCCTTGGATCATCGCTAACTGGTGTGCCGCTTTTTCCAGCAGTCCTAATGCACCCAATGGTTTGGTTTTCATATCAATTTTATGTTGAATAACATCACTTTTTTGCTGTGAAACGGAGGTGATATTCCATGAAGTGCTCATTATTGTCCCTTTAATATAGATATGTATAACCAGTTAAAACTTAAAACAACGCAGGCCAAAATGCCTGCGTTGTATGTTTTTAATTATATTGCGCGAACAACCAGCCCTTTCAGGTAATAACCCTCAGGATAAGGTGCGGCAATTGGATGATCTGCTGCCTGAGTCATACGTTCGAGAATTTGTGCATCACGGCCCGCATCAAGGGCGGCATCGGCAACAATTTTCTGGAACAGTTCTGAGGTCATCAGGCCAGAGCAAGAGAACGTCAGCAAAATCCCCTCAGGGTTCAGCAGTTGGAAGGCGAGCAGGTTGATATCTTTGTAGCCACGGCAAGCGCCGATCAATTGCGCTTTGTTTTCGGCAAATTTCGGCGGATCAAGCACGATCATGTCAAATTTTTCACCGCGTTCACGGTATTCACGCAGCAATTTGAAAACGTCTTGTTTTTCAAATTTGGCGTTGGACAGATCAAGTTTGTTCAATTCTGCATTATGTTTAGCCAGTGCCAGCGCTGGTTCAGAAACATCGACGTTGATGACTTCTTTGGCGCCACCTTGCAGGGCATAAACACCGAAACCACCGGTATAACAGAAACAGTTCAGAACTCGACGATCTTTCGCGTAACGGCCGGCAATGGCGCGGTTGTCACGTTGATCCAGATAAAAACCGGTTTTATGTCCGCTTTTGATATCGACGCTGATCTTGATGCCGTTATTTTCTTCGATGATCAGCTCATCCGGTGGAGCTTCGCCAAACAACACACCAGTACGCTCTTCGAGACCTTCTTTCTTACGAACTGCCACGTCAGAGCGTTCATAGATGGAACAAGTCGGGTAGAGCTGCTGTAACGCGGCAATCAGTTCGTGGCGATGATATTCAGCACCGCTGGACAGTAGCTGGCAGACCAGATGATCGTTGTAACGATCGATAGTAATGCCGGGCAGCAAATCAGATTCAGCAGCCACCAGACGATAGGCCGAAAGCTGTAAGCGGGAAATCAGCAATTCACGACCCGCTTGTGCTTGTTGCAGACGGCGAACGAAAAATTCGGTATCAATCTGTTCGTCTTGCTTGAAGGTCCAGACTCGCAGACGGATTTGAGAATCAGGCGACCAGGCGGCACGGGCTAACCATTTACCACGTTGATCCACGATATCTACCGGTTCACCTGCTTCTGGTTTGCCTTTAACTTTGTCGATAGCTTTGGAAAAAATCCATGGATGGCGGCGTAACAGGGATTTTTCCCGATCTTTTTGCAGATAAACGGTAGTGCTCATGGCTAACTCTGGTATAAAAAAACAGGGCCAGCATTGTAGCTGGCCCTGTTTTGAAACACCAATGATCACATCGGGATTACTATTTAAAACGCATTCCCTGCATCATCTGCCCCAGCTCTTTGGCAGTAACCAGCAAGTTTTCTGTGCCGGCCAATGTATTTGCTGAGTTTTCTTCAATATTTACTGATTGATTACGTACTTCATCAATGCTTTGCGCAATTTCGCCAGCAACGGCACTTTGTTGTTCGGCAGAAGTCGCGATATGTACGCTCATTTCAAAGATGGAACCACTGTGGTTGGCGATACGGTCAATATCAGAACCTACGGCAGCAATCAGTTCACGGCTGTCTGCCGCCTGAACAACGGTTTTTTCCATGATGTCGTTCAAAGAGCCGGTACCGGTTTGCAGCTCTTCAATCATTTTCTGAATTTCCACTGTGGCTTGCTGAGTGCGGCCAGCCAGTGTACGAACTTCATCTGCTACTACAGCAAAACCACGGCCCTGTTCACCAGCACGTGCTGCTTCAATGGCGGCATTCAATGCCAGCAAGTTGGTTTGACCGGAAATCGCATTGATCACAGTCACCACTTCGCTGATTTTGTTCGCGCGGGAAGTCAGGTGTTCAACTGCGGTTGAGGCCTGAGTAATTTCTTCCGTCAGAATATTGATGGAGTTGATAGTCCGTTGCACACGATTAGCGCCGTGAGAGGCTTCTTCGCTGGTTTGACGTGTTTGTGTCGACGTTTCGTTGGCGTTGTGGGCTACTTCGCGGATCGCTGCCGTCATCTCTTCCATGGCGGTTGCCAGTGAGTCGATGTATTGACGCTGATTTCTTGCCAGCTCTTCGCCTTCTTCAGCGGCAGAACGGAATTCTTCGGCAAACAGTTCCAGACCATCAGCACTTTCGTTGATCATTTTGAGAACACTTTGACGACGTTCAGTCATCGTGTCGATATCACGTGATAACTGGCTAAATTCATCACGATTGACCGGCAGGTTTAATCTTACGGTCAAATCGCCATTGGCAACTGCCCGCACTGCTTGGCTGATTGTGCCAATGGAGTGAGTAAAGAAACTATTCAGGTAGAAACTGATAGCTGCAAAAATAGTGATAGATAACACCAGCATCGTCAGGACATAAGGGTCTGTCAGACTCAAATCACTGCTGTGTGATACGAGGAACCAAGTGATACCAATGATCATCAATAAAGGTAGCCAGAAAATGAGCTGGAATTTTTCTTTGATGGTCAAACCAAGCAAGAACCGATAAATACGAAGGTAATCCACATTTTTCATAGCAACAGATCCACAGAAAGAAGAAAGCGGTACGAATTGTAGTGTTTTCGGCACAGTTCCCAACATCCTTAGTCGGAAATAGCGATCTGCATTAGAAAAATCTTATTCGGTAAGATTCAAATGACTGCTATTTACGCGTTCTAACTAGTTCTCTGTCGGGAACGGTACAACAAACAGCGTTATATTCTTTTGCTTAGCATAGACAATTTCAGTCGCTTATGTGAGTGAAATTAATATGTTATTTTTTCATTGCGTTTCCATGAATGGTAATGCGCTAGCCATATTAATATGCGTTGTGGCGCGTGCTGACGTTTCCATTCGCCAGCGACATATTTATTGGCTTCTGACATGGTTGGGTAGGTATGGATAGTGGCCAGAATTTTGTTAAGCCCCAAACCATGTTTCATCGCCAGTACAAATTCAGCTAACAGGTCGCTGGCATGCGCCCCGACTATGGTGACGCCGAGGATGCGATCTTTACCGGGGTGGGTTAAGACCTTCACAAAACCATGTGCTGCACTGTCTGCAATGGCGCGATCAAGATCGTGAATACCATAGTGGGTGATTTCATAGGCGATGCCTTTTTCTTTGGCTTCCTGTTCGTTCAGACCGACGCGCGCAATTTCCGGGTCCACAAAGGTTGTCCATGGAATAACGCGGTAATCGACTTTGAATTTTTTCCATTCACCAAACAGCGCATTAACGGCAGCATACCAAGCTTGATGTGACGCGGTATGCGTAAACTGATAGGGGCCGGCGACATCGCCGGCGGCGAAAATATTCGGATAGAGGGTTTCCAGATATTCGTTGGTGATCACGGTACGATTGGTTTCAATGCCTAATGCTTCCAGGCCATAACCGGATAAACGGGCGACACGGCCAACAGCACAAATTAATGCATCAAACTCAATCTGTTGTTCGCTGCCATCGTGTTCGACCGTAATGAATTTACGTGCACCTTCTTGTTCACAACGCAGAGCTTTATGACTGGTCAGTACCGCTACGCCATCTTGTTCCAGTGAGCGTTGGGCCAGTTCAGACACCTCCATATCTTCACGGCTTAAGATCCGCGGTGCCATTTCGATTTGAAAAACCTGTGAGCCCAAGCGAGCAAAACTCTGCGCCAATTCACAGCCTATGGGCCCTCCACCTAACACAACTAAGCGGGCTGGCGGGACATCCAGTTTGGCAAATTCATCCCACAAGGTGTCACTGGTGACATAACCAACTTCTTTCAGACCGGGTAATGCGGGTACAAACGGACGAGCACCTGCGGCAATGATGATGTTGCGGGTTGTTAAACGCTGTGTGGTGCCATCGTTACGTTTTATTTCCACTGTCCATGGATCAACGATTGTGGCGTAACCCTCAACAACATCGACGCCCAGTTGGGTATAGCGCTCAATACTGTCATGTGGTGCGACAGTTTTGATCACCTCATGAATGCGGGCCATGACTTTACGAAAACTGAATGAGGGAATTGGGTTTTCAAAACCGTTGCAGTTTTCAAGACCATATTGTTCGGCATGTTTTAGGGTATGCGCAACGTGCGCGGATTTAATCAGTGCTTTGCTGGGAATACAGCCATAGTTCAGACAATCACCGCCCATTTTATGGGCTTCTACCAAGGTTACTTTCGCTTTTACTGCCGCCGCGATATAGGCCGACACTAAGCCGGCAGCACCACCACCAATCACGATCAGATTCCGATCAAAGTGTTTTGGTTTGGTCCATTTAGCATAGACACGACGCTGTTGCAGAAAATGAGTAAATCGTTTTACGAGCAGCGGGAATAGGCCCAGCAAGGCAAATGAAAACAGTAATCCGGGTGAGGCGATGTCAGATAAACCAGTGATTTTGGCTAATTGTGTGCCGGCATTAACATAAACGACCGTACCCGCCAACATACCGATTTGACTGACCCAGTAGTAACGTCGGGTGGAAATCGGAGTCAGCCCAACCAGCAGATTGACGAGGAAAAAGGGGAACAACGGGATAAGGCGCAGGGAAAACAGATAAAACGCGCCATCTTTCGCCATTCCTTCATTAATGGCTTTTAATTTGTCGCCAAAATGCGCTTGCACCAGATCGCGCAGTAAATAGCGTGCAGTTAGAAACGCGAGTGTCGCACCGATGGTTGAGGCAAAAGAGGCAATCACCGAACCCCAGAATAAGCCAAACAACGCACCGGCTGCGATAGTCATTATCGCTGCACCGGGTAATGAAAAGGCCGCCACAATGACATACAACAGGAAAAAAGATGCGCCGATCATAACCGGCGATGTTGCTCGCAAAACCGCAAATTGATCCATGCTGGATTTTAAGCCGTTCAGAGTCAGATAGTGCTGTAAATCGAGCGTGAAAAAAATGCTGACTACCACGAGCACGATGCAAAGCAGGATTATTTTTTTCATCAGAAGATCTCATCAGTGTGTTCTATGAGGTTAGTCGTCATGGTTCGTTATTTCTTACACCGAAAGTCAGAATGATTGTTGCGCGCCGTATAAAAGAAGAATCCGGCACTTTTTTATAGGCGAACAATAATTAAGTGTAAGAAATCGAATGCTTTCCCGACTAACGAGTTATGCGTTATTCCATTACCCGGAGATCCACACATGAAGCTTAGTATTATTGTTGGTATGCTGATTTGCTTTTTTACCTCAATTACGCAGGCTGCTGACGATTGGGCAACCTTGCAACAAGCAGCTAAAGGGCAGACCGTGTATTTCAATGCCTGGGGTGGCAGTGAAGCGACAAATTCGTACATTGCCTGGGCGGCATCAGAGGTGAATAAGCGTTACGGCCTGATAGTGAAACAGGTGAAGGTGACCGACACGGCTGAAATTGTGAAACGTATTCAGACAGAAGTTGCGGCCGGGAGAACCAAAGATGATGGTTCGGTCGATTTAATGTGGGTGAATGGAGAAAACTTTAAAAAGCTCAAACAAAATAAATTGCTGTTTGGCCCGTGGGCGGAACAGTTGCCAAACTGGCAGTATGTTGATCTGAACAAACCAGTTCGCGTTGATTTTTCTGAGCCGACCGAGGGGCTGGAAAGTCCATGGGGGACGGCACAATTAACCTTTATAGCCGATAAAGCGAAGACGCCAGTATCGCCGCACTCAGCGATGGAATTGCTGGCATTTGCCAAAGCTAACCCGGGGCAGGTGACTTATCCGAAACCACCCGATTTCCATGGTTCGACCTTTTTAAAGCAGCTGTTATTGGAATTGACACCTGATCCTGCGGTATTGCAACAACCTGTTTCTGCTGTCAATTTTGCGAAAACAACCAAATCGCTGTGGGCTTATCTTGATCAGCTGCATCCATTGCTTTGGCGCCAGGGAAAAGCCTTTCCAGCCAGTGTGGCAGAGATGCATCGCATGCTAGGCGATGGTGAGCTGAAACTGTCGCTGACATTTAACCCCAATGAAGCGGCCAATCTGATTGCCACCCAGCAACTGCCAGCCACGGTGTACAGCTTTGGTTTTACCAAAGGCACGATCGGGAATGTGCATTTTCTGGCGATCCCTATCAATGCCCATGCCAAGGCTGGTGCTCAGGTGTTTGCTAATTTCCTGTTGTCGCCAGAGGCACAGGCCAGAAAAGCCGATATCGCGGTTTGGGGGGATAGCAGTGTCTTAAAAGACAAAAAAATCCCGGCGGCGTTGCATATTGAGTTAGTTAATAAAGTGCCGGGCATGCTGGTGGATAAGGTGCCAACGTTAGCTGAACCACATGCCAGTTGGATGGGGGCGTTAGAAACGGAATGGTTAAAACGCTACGGTTCACATTAATGTTCACATGGCGTGATCAGATCATGTTCGGGCTTGCCATTGCTCTGGTTGCGCTGATCTTTATGCCGTTGATACCCGGTCTATTCTGGGCCATGTCACCAGCATTTCACCTTTCGGTCTGGCAAACGCTTTGGCTTGATCCGCAGTGGCTGCAGGCTTTATCGGCAACGGTGTTGTCGGCGTTTATCGGCACTATGCTGGCATTACTTTTGGCTATCACGATAGCGATTCAGCTCTATCCTGGAAGACGTTGGCTGCAACTCCGGCAGCGGTTGCCCATCTTGCTGGCGATACCACATGCAGCATTTGCGATTGGTTTCTTTTTTTTGATTGCACCATCGGGGTGGTTGTCGCGTTTGATGGCGTTATTGAGTGGTTGGGTCATGCCGCCAGATTGGATAACGGTGCAAGATAGTTATGGGCTGTGTCTGGCGCTGGCATTAGCGATCAAAGAGAGCTGGTTCCTGTTATGGGTGTTATTTGCGGTGTTAAGCGAACAGGAAATCACCAAACAGATGACAATCGGACAAACCTTGGGTTATCGCCGCACACAGGTTTGGCGCACGATTTTGTTACCGCAACTGTTACCGCGTATCGGCTGGCCGTTGGCCGCGGTATTGGCGTATGGATTATCCGTCGTCGATATGGCGGTAATTCTTGGCCCCACCAATCCGCCAACCTTGGCCGTGTTGATCTGGCAATGGCTAACGAACCCGGATGAAAGATTACAAGCACAAGGTAGTGCGGCCTCGTTGGTGCTGCTGGGGCTGCTCTTAGTAATAGTGGCCTTAGTTCGATTTGTGTGGCAACAAGGTTTGCTGTTTCGCCGTTATCCAATGGGGAAACGCAATTCGGAACACAACAGCCGTTTTCCTTGGTTGCACTCGTTATTTTTTGGCGTTGGCTACGCAGTTATTTTTCTCTTGCTGCTGTGGTCATTTGCTGGCCGCTGGTTTTTCCCTGCGATATGGCCGGAAACCATCACTTTGACGAGTTGGTTGCAGACCGATTTTGCTCCGTTTCAAACATCGCTTTGGCTGGGGTTAGTTGTCTGTTTTCTGTGTTTACCGCTGGTGTTGTTCTGGCTGGAGTGGGGGCCACAGCAATTTAATGCATTGCTGTATTTGCCGCTGATCGTTCCGGCTTTGCCGTTGATGGCTGGGCAGTATTCCGCCTTATTGCATTTGCATTTAGATGGTTCGGCTACTGGGCTGATCTGGAGTCATTTACTGTGGGTGTTGCCATATATGTTGTTAACGCTGGTCGGCCCTTATCGTGCTTTTGATCGGCGGATCATGACGACAACTCAAGCCTTGGGCGTTTCGCGTTTCATGGCATGTCTGCGCGTGAAATGGCCGATGTTGCTCCGGCCCATCATGGCGGCCTTAGCGATCGGTTTTGCCGTCAGTATTGCGCAATATCTGCCAACATTATTTGCTGGTGGCGGGCGCTTTGATACGGTAACCACCGAAGCGGTGGCTCTGAGTGCGGGCGGAAATCGGCGAATTTTGGCGATACAGGCGTTATTACAGATCTTGTTACCGTTGCTGGCGTTTTCCTGTGCGGCCGGGTTGCCAACTTGGCTGGCTCGTCACCAAAAAGGGTTGCACTGATATGCTGGAGATCAGAAATCTGCATTTATCGAAACCGGGGCAAATCATCATCAACGGGCTTGAGCTGAAAGTGGAAACCGGTGAGATCGTGACGGTGATGGGAGTCTCCGGTTCAGGCAAATCGACCTTATTGAACTGGATGATCGGTGATCTGGCTCCGGTTTTCACTGCCAGCGGTGAATTATGGCTGAATGACACTCGTCGGGACAATTTACCGATTGCACAACGCCGCATCGGGATCTTGTTTCAGGATGATTTGCTGTTTCCGCATTTAAGTGTAGGGCAGAATTTGGCGTTTGCTTTACCGGCAAAAATCAAGGGACGAGTGCAGCGTCGGGCTCATATTGAAACGACGTTAGCCGAAGTCGGACTGGCTGGGTTTCATGACCGTGATCCGGCGACGCTTTCTGGCGGGCAACGCGCCCGGGTGAGTTTACTCCGCGCGTTGTTGGCAGAACCCGAAGCGTTGTTACTGGATGAACCGTTTACCAAACTGGATGCCGTGTTGCGCGAACAATTCCGCGCCTTTGTGTTTGAGCAAATTACTCGTAAAGGAATACCAACATTACTCGTGACCCATGATCTGGCTGATGTGCCACCCTTGGGTCGGGTTATTGAAATCAGTAACTGGACTATTTCATAAACGGGACAACTTCATATGCTGGATAAATCACTGATTGCTGTTGTGCGCCGCCCGTTACAGCAAATCGCGTTAAAGCTTATCAGTTGGGGTATCCGCGCTGATACGGTGACAGCGGTGGGTTTTGTCGTGGGAATAACGGCGTTGCCGCTGATCATCACAGATCATTATTATTGGGCGTTGTTGAGTATCTTTCTCAATCGTCTGGCCGATGGTCTTGATGGCGCAATTGCGCGCTTAACAACGCCGACACATCGGGGCGCTTTTCTTGATAGCGTGTTTGATTTCCTGTTTTACTCGTCGATCCCATTAGCGTTTGCATTTGCGGATCCGTCGCAAAATGCGCTGGCTGCAACGTTGCTGATTTATAGTTTTATCGGTACAGGCTGCTCATTTCTGGCTTTTGCAGTGTTGGCGGCGAAACAAGGGTTAACCAGCACTGATTATCCGACCAAAGGTTTTTATTATCTGGGCGGGCTAACGGAAGCGACTGAAACAATCTTGGTGTTTGTGCTGATGTGTTTGTTGCCAGCATGGTTTCCTCTGCTGGCGTACATTTTTGCCGGCTTGTGTTTGCTCACGACCGTCACCCGAATTGTGGCAGGAATTCAGGTGTTTAATTCTGATTAGGCAAATTAAACGAGCTTATTCATTGTTTTGGCCTTCATTTTTTCCTTTTACATAAGCGCGGGTGATCCGGCGGATCGCTTGCATCTGCTTACTAAAAGTCCGGCACCCCGAACACCAGGATAAATGAACAGTCAGCGATAAACGTTCTTTTAAGGTCAGCTCGCGTTCTTGTGCTTCTGACAATAAGCGGGTGACTTCACGGCAGTTCAGCATATTTAGCCTCTCTCCATAAACCAATGATTTCCTAAACATTCCCGCAGGCGCATACGGGCGCGATATAACATGACATTCAGGTTGCTGACGGATATTTCTAACGTCGAACAGATCTCGTCGGAATCAAACTCAACAAATTCCCGCATCATAAATGCCCGGGCCTGATTACCGGGTAAGTTTTCCAGACAAGCTTCAAACACACGCCAAAATTGGCCTTCACGCAATGACTCATCAGGGCTCGACCAAGCGGTCGGATGTTCGCCTCTTGGCCAAAAACCTCTTTCATTGAACAGATCGGCAAAATCTTGTTCTTCATCTTCTTCCCGCAGCAAACTACTGGCATCAATGACACGGTGTTTATGTCGTAACGCATCCGCGATCTTATTTTTCAGGATCGCAAACACCCAGCTTTTTAACGCCGCCCTGCCACCAAATGAACGGGCATTTTTGAGCGCGCCCACGAGTGCTTCTTGCACCACATCTTCGGCAAGATGTGCATCAGAAAGCTGTAGCGTGGCAAATTTCAGCATCTGGCGGCGGATTTGCTCCAAAAATTCATCGTCAAAAAGTGATTTGGTTTGGGTATTGATGGAGTGTTCATTACGCTCTTCCATGTATTCCGCCATTAATTTTCCCTTGTATGAAATAGCCCTGCTGATATCAGTCTGACTGTATAGCTATAGTCTGAGTTATCAGTTGTTTTATTACACCTGGATAGCTCAGAACTCAAAAATAAGGGTGTGCCTAGTGATACGGAAACCCAACACCAATTAGTTCAGGAAAATAAATATTTATTTCTTATGTAAGAAAAACACCGCTATTCCGACTATTCATTAGAACGCAGAACAGATTCTGCACTATATGACGCTGAAGGTGCCTGTAAATAACTTTCAGGTAAGAAACCGGAGATCATTATGAAACTGTTAGGAATAAGGTCGCTTGCCACTCTGGCCATGTTAATTGTTGCGGGTGTGGTTGTCGCGAAATCCACCGATAAAATGTCTGAACCCATGGCGATGGGTGCAATGAACTCTATGTCAGAAGAAAAGGCCCTGTTTGCTGGCGGGTGTTTTTGGTGCATGGAAAAACCATTTGAGGCATTGGATGGGGTGGCCTCAGTGACATCTGGTTACGCAGGTGGAACAACAGAAAACCCGACTTATCACGATTACGGTTCTGGTGGTCACACCGAAGTGGTTCAGGTGATTTATGACCCCAAAAAAGTCTCTTACAACACGCTGCTAAACACCTACTGGCATCAGATTGATCCGACGGACGATGGCGGGCAATTTGTCGATCGTGGGCATGAATATATACCGGTTATCTATGTGTATAACGATGAACAACGGCAGTTAGCGCTTGCGTCAAAAGCCAAACTGCAGGCCAGTGGTATTTTTGATCGACCACTGACGGTTCCGGTATTAGATGCGCCGAAATTCTGGCCGGCAGAGGAATATCATCAGGATTATTACAAGAAAAACCCGATCCGTTATCACTATTACCGTTCTCGCTCTGGTCGTGACGATTTCCTGCATAAAATCTGGGATAACGTGAAATACGACCCAACTGCGGCGCAGATGAAGGTTGATCTCAAAAAACAACTGACCGCATTGCAATACAAAGTGACGCAGGAAGCCGGTACTGAACCGCCATTCGATAATGCCTATTGGGATAACAAGAAACCCGGTTTGTATGTCGATATTGTATCGGGCGAACCGTTATTCAGTTCACTGGATAAATACGATTCCGGTACTGGTTGGCCGAGCTTTACCAAACCGCTGGTGAAAGAAAATATCGTGCTGGTGGAAGACAATACCCTGTTTACCACGCGCACTGAGGTGCGCAGCAAAAAAGCGGATTCGCATCTGGGGCATGTGTTTGATGACGGCCCGCCACCTACCGGCATGCGTTATTGCATGAACTCTGCGGCGCTGCGGTTTATTCCGGTGGAAAAGCTGGCGGAAGCGGGTTATGGCGAGTATGTAAAACTGTTTCAAACTACCGCAGCGGGGATGGTAACTAAACCATAACTGATGCATAAGTTAGCAATAAAAAAGGCGCCTGCGGGCGCCTTGCTGGTTTTACTTTGTTTGCAGCATTTTCAGCATTTCATGAGCAACCAGCTCAGAAGAGGCGGGGTTCTGGCCGGTGATCAGATGACCATCGATCTGAGCAAATGGCATCCAGTCCGGGCCTTTACTGTATTGACCACCATTGGCTAGCAACATGTCTTCAACGAGGAATGGCACGATATCCGTTAACTGAACAGCTGCTTCTTCGGTATTAGTAAAACCGGTTACTCGCTTACCTTTGACTAAGGGGTCACCGTTAGCCGCTTTGGTATGACGGAACACACCGGGGGCATGACATACGGCACCGACTAATTTACCGGCGTTATACATCTCTTCGATGAGTGTGATGGATTTCTGATCTTCGGCCAGATCCCACAATGGGCCATGACCACCGGGATAAAACACGGCATCATAATTTTCAGCTTCAATTTCACTGAGTTTATGCGTGTGTTCGAGCAATGCCTGACTCACGATATCCGCTTTAAAGCGTTCTGTTGCCGCAGTCTGGAAATCCGGTTCATCACTTTTCGGATCAAGTGGTGGTTGTCCGCCTTTCGGTGACGCTAGCGTGATCGTGGCACCGGCATCTTTGAAAACATAATAAGGGGCGGCGAATTCTTCCAGCCAGAAGCCGGTTTTGTGGCCTGTATTACCCAGTTGATCATGAGAGGTCAGAACGATAAGAACTTTCACTGTTTATTCCTTCTAAGGCATGAGTGCTGATTAGTTGATGTCGCTGACTTGGATGATCAGCTTGCCGAAATTACGGCCTTCGAGCAGACCGGCGAAAGCCTGCGGGGCATTTTCCAGCCCGGTAACCATATCTTCCCGATGACGTATTGCACCGTTGCTGACCCAGTTCTCCATCGTTTGTAAAAACTCAGGATAACGATGGCCATAGTCATCAAAAATGATGAAACCTTGCATGCGGATGCGTTTTGTTAATAGTGTGCGCATCAGTAACGGCGAACGATCGGGGCCATTGGGGAATTCGGTTGCATTATATTGTGCAATCAATCCACACAACGGAACCCGCGCGCTGGTATTCAATAACGGTAGTACAGCATCAAACACGGCTCCACCGACATTTTCAAAATAGACATCAATACCTTGCGGGCAAGCTGCAGCTAACTCAGCTGACAGCGACGGGCTGCGGTGATCGATACAGGCATCAAAGCCCAGTTCTTCTACCGCATAGCGACATTTTTCGGTGCCTCCGGCAATACCAACCACACGACAGCCTTTTAATTTGGCAATCAGGCCTACCACGGAACCCACCGCACCGGTTGCGGCTGCCACAACAACGGTTTCACCGGCTTTCGGCTGACCGATCTCCAATAAGCCCATGTAGGCAGTAAAACCAGGCATACCTAACACACCCAGCGCAAGAGAAGGTTGCGCCAGACCGTCGAGTTTATGCAAACCCGTGCCATCAGAAATAGCATGTGATTGCCAACCGGTATAACCCAGCACCCAATCACCGGTTTTGAAATCAGGGTGATTTGACTGCTCGACCAAACTCACCGTGCCGCCGACCATGGTTTCACCGATCTGCACGGGTTTGGCATACGAGTCGGCATCGCTCATGCGGCCCCGCATATAAGGGTCGAGTGAGAGATAAACGGTTCGCAATAAAAGCTGGCCACTTGCTGGTTGTGGAATCGGGCCGCTCACCATAAGAAAATTATCGTTAGTGGGTGCGCCCACCGGGCGGGATGCCAGCGTTATTTTTGTGTGTTGTGATAATGCGCTCATCGTGCAGCCTCCAGCACTTTGCGGCTTTCAGCGAGTGTCACTTCATGACGTTCACCTAACGCGACCATGCCATGCTCTTCAAGTTGTTTGAGGATCGCCGTAATGCCATCTTCGCCAATATCGTAAGCAGAAAGACGCGTTGGCAGACCTAATGACTCAAAGAAAGCGCGAGTTTTGGCAATTGCTGCATCGATGATTGCATCATCTGAACCTTCAGTGATGTTCCAGACCCGTTTGGCGTATTGCAGTAATTTTTCATGTTTTGCCACGCGGCGGATCTGCATCATCGCGGGCAACACGACGGCGAGAGTGCGGGCATGGTCGATACCATATTTAGCGGTAATTTCATGACCGATCATATGTGTGCCCCAGTCAGATGGCACGCCAGCTGCGATCAAACCATTCAGTGCCAGTGTGGCTGTCCACATCAGATTGGCGCGCGCGGTGTAATCAGTCGATTCAACGGCCTGCGGGCCGTGTTCAATCAGCGTCAACAGCAGACTTTCAGCAAAACGATCCTGAATAAACCCGCCGACCGGGTA
>JAQUHG010000245.1 GCA_028683735.1 Tolumonas sp.
CGACTGTAGCGACAATCTGGATACCCGACATTTATTAAATCTGACCTGTTTTCATCAGCAAACCCCATTGGTTTCTGGTGCAGCAATTCGTTTGGAAGGTCAGGTTGCCGTTTTCCGCTGGCTGCAAGATGAACCCTGCTACCACTGCTTCAGCCAGTTTTTTTCTAACTCAACTTCTGCTAATTCGGGGCAAAGCTGTGTCGAAGCTGGCGTGCTGGCCCCGATAGTGGGGGTAGTTGGTAGTTTGCAAGCCATGGAAGCCCTGAAGTTACTGACCAATGCCGGAACACCGCTGAGTGGTCAGTTGTTGCTGATCGACGGATTAAGCGGGCAGTTCCGGTCGATGAAATTAAAGAAGAATAGTGATTGTCCTATTTGTGGTGATAGTCATTAAGTGATGGCAGATACAGACCTTGTTTTGCAGACGACTGTACGCCGCATGGATGCGGCGTCCAAGCGTCCAGGGAAGGATTCACAGCGTGTCGGTCGCAAAACAAGGGCTGCATCTGCTGTGGTAGCGGACGAATTCATACTCTGAGATCGACACGCCGTAAACCCATCCATGGGGGCTTGAGTGCCGCATCCCTGCGGCACACAGTCGCCTTCAGAGTATGAGTTCATCCACTTACTTTGATGGATGAAGAACAATAGAACAAATAGAGGGTGGGTGTAGCCCTTGTTTTGCAGACGACTGTACGCCGCAGGACGCGGCGTCCAAGTCTCCAGGGATGGATTCACGACGTGTCGTTCGCAAAATAAGGGTTACACACACCGAAAAAACAACACACCGAGCGTCACCGCCTAAGTCACCGATAAGGCGATGCCGCCGAGCAGCAGCGATGTTGCGAGGGTCAGTAAAGAAATGCACTGGCCTCCCGAATTTGGAAAGGTGTTTATGATATTAGAAGACGGTTTTTCCCGCCGCTTTCATTACCTGCGTCTGTCGCTGACCGAAGCATGTAATTTTCGCTGCACCTATTGTCTGCCGGATGGCTACCGCCCCGACGGACGCAAATCATTCCTCACTGTCGACGAGATCCGACGGGTGGTGCACGGCTTTGCCGAATTGGGCGTGAAGAAGATCCGCCTGACCGGTGGCGAACCTTCTATGCGCCGCGATTTACCCGCTATTATCGAAACCGTCGCCAACACCGCCGGTATAGAAAAAGTGGCGATGACCACCAACGGCTATCGCCTGAAAGAGCGCGCGTCACAATGGTATGACGCCGGTCTGCGCGATCTGAATGTCAGCATCGACAGCCTCGATCCACGTCAGTTTCAGCTTATTACCGGTGAAAACAAACTCGCAGAAATTTTGGACGGTATCGAAGCAGCACAAGCTGCGGGTTATCACCGGATAAAGGTCAATTCCGTTCTGCTGAAAAACCTCAATGATCACGAACTTTCGCAATTCCTGTTTTGGATCAAAGGCCAGCCGATTCAACTACGTCTGATCGAATTAATGCAGACTGGCGAGATGGATGCCCGTTTCCAAAAACATCATCAAAGCGGTTTGCCGATCAAAATGCGCTTGCTGCGTGAAGGCTGGTTACAGCAGCCGAAAGGGCAAACGGATGGCCCGGCGGAAGTGTTTTCCCACCCCGATTATCTGGGGCAGATCGGCCTCATCATGCCATATAGCAAAGACTTCTGTGCCAGCTGTAATCGTCTGCGTGTCTCTGCTGTTGGTAAATTGCACCTTTGCCTGTTCGGGGAAGAAGGCGTTGCGTTACGTGACTTATTGCAAGATGACAGCCAGCAAACGGAATTACAAACGCGAATCTTAGACGGTTTAACTCATAAGCGTGAAACCCATTTCCTGCATCAGGGAAACAGTGGTGTCACGCCACATTTGGCATCTATCGGGGGCTAACATGCAAAAAATAACGGGATTAGTGCTAGCCGGTGGCCGCTCCAGCCGAATGGGAACCAACAAAGCATTATTAGAAATTAATGGTGAAACACTACTGAATCGTGCTGTGCGTTTATTGGAATTATCGGGTTGCAAAGAGGTGTTTATCAGTGGCGATTATTATGGGCAACGCAGCGTGCCTGATCGCGCGCAACTTGGCCCATTAGCGGGTATCGCCGCCGGGCTGGATGTCTGTAAAACCGAAAAACTGCTGATTTTACCGGTCGATATGCCATATATGACCAGTGAGCTGTTACAGCTGTTAATGCGATTTGCTTTTGCGGGCAATGGTATCAGTTATGCTGATGCGCAATTTCCATTACTGCTGCTGAATAACGATGCTAACCGTGAAATTCTGGCCGGATTATTAGCGCCAGAAACACCCGCTAATCAACGCAGTATGCATCAGTTTTGTCATGACGCGCTGATCATCGAATTACCGATATCGCCGAAATATCAACATTGTTTTGAGAACACCAATACGCCGGAAGAGTGGCAGTTATGCCAACGCCGTCTTAACGACACTATTTATGAAGGAAAACTATTATGAGCCACGCGGCAACCGACTTTATGCCATTAAACATTGCAGTGTTAACCGTGTCTGATACCCGCAACGAAGAGACAGACACCTCTGGTCGTTCACTAGTCGATAATCTGCAATCAGCCGGGCACCATCTGGTCGAAAAACAGATCGTCATTGACGACAAATATGACATTCGCGCCATTCTTTCCCGCTGGATCGCCGATAACAACGTACAAGTGGTGTTAGTCACCGGCGGCACCGGTTTTACTGGCCGCGATACCACGCCCGAAGCAGTAGCTCCGCTGTTTGATAAAACCATCGAAGGCTTTGGCGAGCTGTTCCGTCAGGTTTCCTTTAATGAAATCGGCACTTCCACCATTCAAAGTCGCGCGTTGGCGGGCATGGCTAACAAAACGCTGATTTTCTGCATGCCGGGTTCGACGAATGCCTGCCGTACCGCGTGGGATCACATTATTCAGTCGCAACTCGATTCGCGCCATAAACCTTGTAACTTCGTGCCTCATCTGCGTCGCTAAGGAAACGTCATGAGTTTAACTGGAAACCAACTGACGCATATCAACAGCAGTGGCGAAGCGCACATGGTCGATGTCAGTGATAAAGAAAGTACCACTCGCACCGCTCGTGCTGAAGCGATTGTATCCATGTCGGCCGAAACGCTGCGCATCGTCATGGCCGGTGATCATCATAAAGGGGATGTATTTGCGACTGCGCGTATCGCCGGCATCATGGCGGCAAAAAAAACATCGGATCTGATCCCGCTGTGTCATCCGCTGGCTCTGAGTAAAGTCGAAGTCGATTTAACTGCCGACATAGAACGCAATCAGGTGCGTATCGAAACACTATGCAAACTGAACGGTAAAACTGGGGTGGAAATGGAAGCGTTAACTGCCGCATCAGTCGCCGCGCTGACTATCTATGACATGTGTAAAGCATTGCAAAAAGACATGGTGATTGAGTCGGTGCGTTTACTGACTAAAACCGGTGGTAAGTCTGGCGATTTTTCAGTTGAGAATTGACCGCTGAAACTGAGCGATTTGAATTTGTGAAAGAGAGGTCAGGGATGAAAGTCTTATTTTTTGCACAAACCCGCGAGTTGGTAGGGGTCGATGAGCTAATCATCAGCGAGCCTTATGTTACTGCTCAAGCTTTACGTGAGCAACTGGCAACCCGTGGCAATAAATGGCAGTTAGCGTTACAAGAATCTGCACTTTTGGTGGCAGTGAATCAGTGTCTGGTGCCGTGGAATACGCCATTATCCGCCGATGACGAAGTTGCCTTTTTCCCACCGGTAACGGGAGGCTGATATGAGCGACCGAATTCTCGTTCAGCAGGAAGACTTCGATGTAGCGGCGGAATATGCCCGTCTGAGTGACAATCCGGAAACCGGCGCCATCGTCAGCTTTATCGGCAAAGTACGTAACTTTAACCAGAACAGCGATGTGACGGGATTACACCTCGAACATTATCCGGCCATGACCCAGTTAAGCCTGGAAAAGCTGGTGGCAGAGGCTCATGAACGCTGGTCTATTCAAGGCTGCACGCTGATCCATCGGGTAGGGGATTTGACCATTAACGATCAAATCGTACTGATTCTGGTGGCCAGTGCGCACCGTAAAGCGGCCTTTGCGGCTTGTGAATTTCTGATTGATGAACTGAAAACCAGTGCGCCGTTCTGGAAAAAAGAACGGCTCATGGATGGTTCATTACGTTGGGTTCATGCGGAATAGGTTTTGCCGCCGTTTAATGGATTCAGATCTCCCTCTGTGGTTGTCGCAGAAAATTCAGATTCAATTTGGAAATCGACAACCCAGCCAAAACCACCACCATGCCCAATATCTGATCTAAGGTCAGCGGCTGACCAAACAGATATGAAACGAGAGCGGCAAAAACAGGTAACAGGTTATAAAACACCGAAGTTCGCGCAGCACCCAGATGTTTAACGCCGTTTATCCAGAACAAGTAACCGAGAACGGTCGCAAAAATACTGATGTAGAGTAACAAAATCAGTGAGAAGGTTGGGAGTTGCAGCATCTCAGTGATGGGGGAAACCTGTGATGTCAGGCATATCACCAGCAGCGCTAATGTACCGGTAATCATGGTGATTAGCGTAAACATAATGGGGGACATCACAGTCATCATGCGTTGAGAGAACAGCGTGTAACAACACCAAGTCAGCATGGCCGCCATGATGTATAAATCCCCTTGGTTGATCTGTAATTTTACCAACTGTGATAAATGACCGTGAGTGATCACGATGCAAACCCCCAGCAGGCTGACCAGTAAACTGATCCCCTGTTTTAACGAGGGTAATTTTCCTGCCATCAACGCACTTAGCAAGGTGGTGGTTAACGGGCTTAATGCCATGATCAGTGCACCG
>JAQUHG010000246.1 GCA_028683735.1 Tolumonas sp.
TAATTCATCGTTAGGGCGAATGCCGGTATATAACGCGAATTGTTCAACGGCTTGTATGGCAAATACTTCGGAACCGGTGATCACGGTTTTATTTTGCGATTTGGCATAACGGATCAATGGCGTTTCGGCAGGTAATGCAACTACATCAAAAATCACTTTTGCCTGTAAAACTTCTTGTTCGTTGTATGCCAGTTTTTCACTATCTTGCCCGCCAGACATGCCAATCGGGGTTGCGTTAATTAACAGATCGGCTTGAATGCCATCCATCGTCAACTGCCATTCAAAACCACATAATTCAGCCAGTTGCCGACCGGATTTTTCTTCAATTGCGACAATGTAACCGTTCTTAAACCCAGCATCTCTTAAGGCACAGGCAACGGCTTTAGCCATTCCACCACTGCCTTTTAATGCAAAAACGTAATCATTAGGTACTTGGTATTGCGCCAGTAATTTCGCAATAGCGATATAATCGGTGTTATACGCTTTCAAATAACCGTCAGTATTAACGATTGTATTCACAGAATTAATGGATTTGGCGGATGGATCTAATTCATCCACCATCGGGATACAGGCCTCTTTAAACGGCATTGAAATTGCGCAGCCACGAATACCTAATGCACGTACACCACCAATAGCGGCGTTGAGATCTGTCGTAGTAAATGCTTTGTATAAATAATCCAGATCCAACGCATCATATAAATAGTTATGAAACCGAGTGCCAAAATTACTGGGTCTTGCCGCCAGTGACATACAAATAGTTGTGTCTTTATTTAGATGTTTTGTCATCGTTTTAGTTCCATAAATAAGTGATGGTTTGACTGACTAAATAAAATTAATCAGGCTGTTTTTCTTTATTGCATCAGCAATATTTCACTGTGCTGGTCCGAAATTAATAAATTGCATTTAAGTGGCATTTATTTTTCTTTGACTCGAAAGCTTGCTGTTGAGAAAAGAATGAACTAAAAAGATGTTATTAAAAATTGCTGACTTTCAAATAAATTGGTTCCTCTTTTATGTCTGGACGTCGTCTTGAACAACAATATCTGAAATTACTTAACCAGTTTGGCTTGCTTGAAGTAACGACAACGTTGCAAGAACTGGCCGATCAACTCTGTTGTACGCGGCGCCATATGCGTAGTTTGCTGACACAAATGCACTCGTTAGGCTGGATCAACTGGCAAGCAGAACCGGGGCGGGGACGTCGTTCGTATCTACAATTACTACGAAATGAACATCAGTTACTGAGTGATAAAGCTGACAAATTACTGGATGCGGGCTGTTTTAGTGAAGCCATTGAATTGCTCGGTGAAGAGAAACAGCTTATTGCACCGCTGTTACGCGCAAAACTGGGGTATAGCATTCGGGCTGATCATCAGACCTTGCGAGTGCCTTATTACCGGACGATGCCAAATCTTTATCCTGGCACGCCATTACGTCGTTCGGAGTTGCATCTGGTCAGACAGATATTTAACGGGTTAACCCGCATAAATGAGGAAAAAGGGGAAGTTGAGGCTGATCTGGCTCACCACTGGCGAATGCTGGAACCGCTGCATTGGCGCTTTTATTTGCGCCCTGCTGTGCAATTCCACGATGGCCGTGAATTATGCGCCGCAGATGTGGTTGCTTCATTAAGGCGTTGCGCTCAATTGCCTCTTTATTCGCATATCGGACAGATCAGCCAATTTGGAACACTCGGTGTTGATATTCAGCTTACTGAAGCCGATATCCATCTGCCTTTACTGTTATCGAATATTGAAGCCATGATTTTGCCGGCAGATCATGCATCGCGGATCGCTTTTGCTGCTAAACCTATCGGCACTGGCCCATATTGTGTGAATGAAAATGATGCTTGGCATTTGCGACTCAAAGCCTTTGATCATTATTTTGGCTTACGGGCATTGCTGGATGAAGTGGAAATTTTAATGTGGCCCGAACTAAGCGTGTCGCAGCCGTTAGATAAACAACCAAATCATCTTCCAAAATCAGTCATGGATAAAGCGAAGCATACTCCCGAGATTTCCACTGAAACGGCGACTTGGTTAAGTTCTAGCCTGAGTGATGTTGATTATGCTGCTGGGCTGGTGGCGGGTTTTACTGGCAAACCATCTGATGTATTCAGCGAAATGTTCCTTGAAAAAGGGGGATATTTTTTACTTTGTGATAGCCGATCATCTTTTTGGCAAGGAATCGAACAACGACGTTGGTTACGGGAAAAATTAAGCCCCCATGTGTTACTGCAGCAGTTGGTTGAACCTATCCGTCATTTTTGGGTTCCGACAGGAAGCCTGCTGCCAACCTGGTTCCACTGCATGATGCCCTGTAACTCAGAAAGCCCATTCAGGTTAAGCCTGAATGATAAGCCAGTGCTTAGGCTGGCTTATCATGAACAGCATCCGGAATATCATATGCTGACAGTGTTGATGGCAAATGTATTGGCACTAGAGGGGGTGAAATTAGAAACCGTAGAGCTTAATTATACTGACTGGGCCGATGGCAATGCAGATGTTGACCTGTGGTTGGGTACCGTCAATTTTGCTGTGCCTGAGATTTGGAATGTCGGTTGTTGGTTACTGGGCACACCGTTATTGCGGCACTCAATTTCTGGCGGAGATATTTCGCAATTGAATGAGTGGATGACCAAATGGCGAAATAACAGCATTCATGCGGAAGAATTAATGCGATTGACGACTAGTTCTGGCTGGTTACAACCGCTGTTTCACCACTGGATGCGGCTAAAAGGCCCTGAACAAGCAAAAGGTATTCACTTAAACAATCTCGGTTGGTTTGACTTTAAATCGACTTGGATAGAGCCTGAATAGCGTTGCTAGGCGAGAGTTGTTTCTTTGCAGAGTCTGCGCAGGGATGGTCTTTGTGACAGAGATTTTTATAGAGGCTTATCAACCTAAATTCAGGTTGATAAGTTTTGCTGTAGCCATTGCTTAAACTGTGCTTTAGGCAAAGCACCAGATAGGCGAGCAATCTCTTTACCATGATGAAATATCATCAATGTTGGAATCGAGCGAATTTGATAACGGCTCGCTGTAATGTGATTATTTTCGGTGTCTAGTTTAACAAAACACGCCTGAGTTATCATTTCTTCAGACACTTGACTAAATACAGGTGCGAATTGTTGGCATGGACCACACCAAGATGCCCAGAAATCGACTACCACGGGTAAATCATTTTTTTCAATAAAACGGCTGAAGTTTTGATCATTAGCCATGATGGGATGAGAGGAAAGCAATCCATTCTTACATTTACCACATAAAGGATGATCATTTAGTTTTAAGCGTGGCACTCGATTAATGACATGACAACTGGGACAAACAATCTGAACGAATGAGTCAGTCATGATGGAATCTCAGAGGAAGCGTAATTACAACATGGGTTCAATATAGCGCCATTTCAAGCTTAGAATTCAGATTGGAAACAGGATTAGCAAAAAATATTTAACTTCCAATGATGGCTGAAAGCCGACACTAATATTTGTTAGGTTTGTTGCTTGATGTGAAGTGTTGAAAACGCAATTAGCGGGAATACGGTTCTCTCTGAAAGATTTAAGGTTTCGATGTTACAATACGCCGTCTTAATTTATTGTAAGCGGTGCTTTTTATGAGTTTTTCCACCCTGGGTCTTCACTCGGATTTATTGGCTGTCCTCGATACGCTTGATTATCAAACGCCAACACCGATCCAACAAGCGGCGATCCCAGAGGTTCTGGCAGGTCACGATGTCATGGCGGGGGCGCAAACAGGTACGGGTAAGACGGCCGCATTTGCCTTGCCATTGATTCAACGTCATCTCGTTCGAGAAACATCGGAAAAAGCCATCCGTGTGTTAGTGCTGACGCCAACGCGGGAACTGGCGCAACAAGTACACCAAAGCTTTGTGAAATACAGTCAAGGTTTGGGTCTCAACGCTGTCGTGGCTTACGGTGGGGCGAGTATTAACCCGCAGATTGATGCACTCAGCAAAGGTTGTGATGTCCTCGTGGCGACACCAGGCCGTTTATTAGAGCTTGCCATCAAAGAGCTGATTGACCTAAGTATGGTTGAGACACTGGTTCTTGATGAAGCGGATCGCATGTTGGATATGGGCTTTATTGTCGATATCGAGCGCATCCTAAAACGTCTGCCTGAAACCCGGCAAACCTTGTTTTTCTCGGCAACCTTTAACGATGACGTGTTTTCCTTAAGCAAAACCATTTTAAAGCAGCCAAAATTGATCGAAGTTGCCGAACGAAATGCGATGGCAGCAAAAATTGACCAACGCTTTTACGAAGTCGACAACAAACGCAAAGCAGGTTTAGTGGCGTACCTGATAGGCTCCAAAAATTGGCAACAGGTGCTGATTTTCACGCGTACCAAACAAGCGGTGGATGAGCTGGCAAAAGAACTTGAAAAAGATGGCATCAAAGCCGCTGCGGTCCATGGCGATAAATCACAAGGTGCCCGTGATCGTGGGTTGGAAGAGTTTAAAACCGGTCAAGTGCGTGCGCTTGTTGCCACCGATGTTGCTGCACGTGGGTTAGATATCAAGCAACTGCAATATGTGATCAATTATGAGCTGCCTTACAACGCGGAAGACTATATTCACCGTATTGGTCGGACAGGCCGTGCAGGTCAAGCGGGCTTGGCCGTTTCGTTGGTCTCGAATAAAGAGAAATACCTACTCGAAGACATAGAAAAACTCACTGGCGAACATTTTATCCTGCAGTGGATGGAAGGCTTTGAACCGAATCTAATGCAGCAAGAAGAGGCAAGCAACACTAAGAGTAAACCGTCTAAGAAAACCCTACGCGCTAAAGCGCTTGGGCACAGC
>JAQUHG010000024.1 GCA_028683735.1 Tolumonas sp.
GTTTTCGCTAACAGAAAGCGATCTTGTTCATTCATACAACGTTCTGAGTTGGCATTTTTAATCTGCTGATTAAAGTGATGCATGATATGCAGTCGTTTACTGCGCACCTGTGCTGCTTCATACGGAATACCGAAAAAATCCAGAAAGGCTTCTGCACTTTCTAACTCTTCAATACCATCCAGTGAGGTAAACCAATCCATAAAGACTCCTTGGCCTGCATTACAAGGCAACACGTTGGGGGGAATTAAACAAACGCTGATAAACCCAGCGTAATTCTGATTCAGTCGGGTTTCGTTTCGCCCGCTCGGCAAAATGGCGGATCTGCTCCAGCACCATATCGACCTGTTCATTGGCCAGCTGATAACCTAAGCCCGCAAACACTGAGCGTACCGAATTGCGGCCGGAATGTTTGCCGAGCACCAGCTTGTGTTCACGACCTAAACTGGCGGGATCAACACCCTGATAGTTGTTTTTATCTTTCAGTAAACCATCGACATGCACGCCGGATTCATGCGTAAAAGCATATTCACCGACCAGTGATTTTTGCTGGGCAATTTCACGGCCAGCCGCTTTGGCCACCAATGAACAGAGTGCTGGTAAACGATGGCTTTGAATGCCGGAATCAATGTTAAAACACTGTTTGAGGGCCATCACCACCTCTTCCAACGGTGCATTGCCGGCCCGCTCACCCAAACCAATGACGGTGGTGTTCGCATGGGTGGCACCAGCACGGAAGGCGGCTAATGTGTTGGCAGTTGCCAGACCCAGATCGTCATGGGCATGCATTTCCAGCTGCAATGGCCAATACTGACGCAGGGCACGAATGCGATCATAAGTGGTAAACGGATCAAGAATGCCGACCGTATCAGCATATCGCAGGCGCTCAGCACCGGTGCGTAATGCCAAATCAGCAACGATGCGCAAATCGCCTAACGTGGCGCGCGAGGCATCTTCACAACCAATACAGACCCGCAGCCCTAAAGATTTCGCCAGTGATACATGCTCGGCTAACTCTAACAACACCTGATCGCGGGAACGCGCCAGTTTGTGCTCCATCATTTGCGCTGACACCGGAATGGAAATATCCACCCAGTTCATGCCTAATGCTGCGGCCTGACGAATATCCGTTGCATGCATCCGGCACCAAACCATCAGTGTGGCATCAGGTAAAGCCTGACGGAGTGCGCCAATACGGCGGCACTCATCCAGCCCCATCGCCGGAATACCCACTTCCAGTTCCTTAACGCCAATCTCCCACAACTGACGGGCGATAGCGATCTTCTCATCCTGAGTAAACGCCACCCCGGCCGACTGTTCACCATCGCGAAGCGTGGTGTCGTTGATGATCAGGGATGGTTTCTGAAATGTGGTTTTTCGGGCCATAATGCACCTCCTGCATAACAGGATTCAGCAATTCTCATTCCCAAAATAACATTTTGATTTTTAAGGGTTATTTAATTGAGTGGCGCGTCAATATTGAAACATACTGACGGGTTTGTTGCAGATGCGACAAAAAAGGGATGCCTACTGGCATCCCTTCATAATCATGCTTATCTATTACTGATTAATGACGACACTATCACCTGAACTATCGCCTAAGGTGCGGCATTTATAACGATAACCTAACCAATTCAGCACTAACCAAACCGGTACCAGTTCGACCGCAATGGTTTCACCACTGATATACAACAGCACCAGTAGCAAGGCCATAAATGCCAGGCATAAGTAGTTAGTCAATGGGCTCCAGAACGCTTTAAACACTGGTGTGACACCTTCGTGATCTTTTGCAGCGCGGAATTTCAGATGCGCCAGACTGATCATGCCCCAGTTGATCACCAGTGCCGCAACCACCAGCGACATCAGAATGCCGAATGCTTTACCCGGCAACAGGTAGTTGATGACGACACACAGTAATGTCACGAGCGCAGACAGCATGATTGCTGGCACCGGCACACCACGTTTGTCGACTTTACCCAGAATACGCGGTGCATTGCCCTGCTGTGCCAGACCATGCAACATACGGCTGTTGCAATACACACCGCTGTTGTAAACCGACAATGCGGCAGTCAGTACCACAATATTCAGAATGTTCGCAGTGCCACTTTCGCCCAATGCCGAGAAAATCATCACAAACGGGCTGCCGCCCTCGGCCAGTTGGCTCCAAGGAAACAGCGACAACAGCACCGCCAAAGCACCGATGTACAAAATCAGAATACGGTAAATAACCTGATTAACGGCCTGTGGAATGCTTTTACGGGGGTTATCAGCTTCCGCTGCAGTAATGCCCACCAACTCCAGACCACCAAATGAGAACATGATGATCGCCAGTGACATGATCACACCATGCCAGCCATTCGGCATAAATCCGCCCAACGCCCACAAGTTACTGACTTTCGCCTGTTCGCCGCCCTGACCACTCAGCAGCAACCAGCCACCGAATAAAATCATACCAACAATGGCGACGACCTTGATGATGGCAAACCAGAACTCCATTTCACCGAAGAATTTCACATTAGTCAGGTTGATGGCGTTGATGACGACAAAAAAGACCAGTGCAGAGACCCAGGTTGGCAACTCCGGCCACCAGTACTGCACATAAATGCCGACGGCTGACAACTCGGCCATGCCCACCAGCACATATAAAACCCAGTAGTTCCAACCAGACAGGAAACCGGGAAAATCGCCCCAGTATTTATACGCAAAATGGCTGAATGAACCTGATACCGGCTCTTCAGCGACCATTTCACCCAACTGGCGCATGATCAAAAAGGCAATCAAACCACCCAGCGCATAACCCAGCAATACCGCCGGGCCGGCAATCTTGATCGTCTGCGCGATACCTAAAAATAACCCTGTGCCAATCGCACCACCTAACGCGATCAACTGAATATGCCGGTTTTTCAACCCGCGTTTCAGTTCACCCTCAGTTTGAACTTCCATGAAAACCTCTGTCACGAATAGAGACTGACCTTTAGCCAGCGAATTGAACTACTGTTCCTGCTATTAAAAAAACCGGCGATAGAATAACCTGATCGAATAAGGCAAGACAGTATGAGATGAGCAATAATTGCTTAAAATCAGACTTAAACAAGAGTTTTAACGAGAGATAGCGGAATGATCAGCTGATAAATTTATGAACAGGATAATTTTAGTTCGTCAGCTGGAACCGGTCGACCAAACAAATAACCCTGGTAGGTATAACAACCATGCCCCGCCAGACAATCGCGCTGTTCTTGTGTTTCCACCCCTTCGGCAATCACCGCCAGCCCCATGCTTTCCGCTAATGCCACAATCGTTCGGGCAATCGCGTCATCGTTGGCATCGGTTAACAAATCACGCACAAAAGATTGGTCGATCTTAAGCTGATCTAACGGCAGACGTTTTAAATAGGACAACGAGGAGTAACCCGTACCAAAATCATCCAGTGAGAACCCTACGCCAATGCGTTTCAGTAATGTCATTTTGGTGATGATATCTTCAACATCTTGCAACAACATACTTTCCGTCAGCTCTAATTTTAACAAGCGCGGATCTGCACCCGTTTCTTCTAATACCAGCAGCACTTTTTCCACAAAATCAGACTGATAAAACTGACGGGCACTGACATTTACCGCAATCGTCAGATGTGCATATTCCGGTTTAGTCGCCCAAATCGCCAATTGCTGACAGGCGGTTTTTAATACCCAATGACCCAGAGTCAGGATCGCCCCGCTTTCTTCCGCCATAGGAATAAATTCGGCTGGCGAAACCATGCCCCGATCTGGATGTTGCCAGCGGATCAGGGCTTCTACTCCGATAACCCGACCCGAATGTTCAACCTGCGGTTGATAAAACAAACGAAACTGCTCTTCGCGTATACCCACTAATAAATCAGCACTTAACGCCGCCCGATGCGAGACTTTGTTCTGCATCTCTTTATCAAAAAAACAGAATGCATTACGACCAGCCGCTTTGGCCTGATACATCGCGATATCCGCCCGTTTCAATAACTCATCACTTTTTTCCGGATGCTCATCAAACAGGGTGATACCAATACTTGCCGTAGTATTGTGTTCAAAACCATCAATAAAATAGGGCTGACACAGCACATCCAGCAGGCGCTCGCCAATGCGCTGACATTGCGCCATGGCTTCCCGCGTGTTGTTGCCAATCTCTTCCAGTATGACGACAAACTCATCACCACCTTGTCGCGCCACCATATCGCCTTTTGATAAACAACCCGATAAGCGGCTAGCTACCAATGTCAGTAACCCATCGCCTTTTTCATGTCCCAACGTATCATTCAGATTTTTAAAATTATCGAGATCAATAAAAAACAACGCCCCGATTTTTTTATGCAAGGCACTGGCAGATAAAGCCTGCTGCAGACGATTATTAAAATGACGTCGATTGGGTAATCCGGTTAACGAATCATAAAAAGCCAACTGGCGGATCTCGGCTTCGTTTTTCCGACGCTCACTGATGTCTTCCACCATCGTGGTGACATAATCAATCGTTCCATCTTGATGGCGGGCACAACGCACCACCACCCGCACAGGGATCTCTTTACCACTTTTGCTGATGTAGCGTTTTTCTAACGTATAACCGTTATTTGCGTTAGCCAGCATTTGTTCGTATTCAAAAATATTATTTTTTAAATCATCAGGATGCGTGAATTCGGCCCAAGTCATGCCTAACAATTCAGCTTCTGAAAACTCCAGTAAGTTACACAAATAACTATTAACGCGGATCCACTGTTTGCCGGTCAGACTAAACGCAAAGCCGACAATCCCTAATTCATACAGAGAATTAAGCTGCGATTCCGATTTAGTCCGGGCAATTTCAGCCAGTTTGCGTTCGGTAATATCGCGTGCCAGAAACACAACGGCCTTACGACCATACAATGATTGCGGTAATGGTTGTGTGCGTCCTTCGAACCAACGCAACCCTACCGCAGTGTCGCGTTCATATTCCAGCGATTGAGGTTGATCAGTACGCAGTGTTTCTTGAATGATGTGATAAAAGCGATCGGCCAACTCTTTTGGCCAGAGGTCATGAATACGATTGCCGACAAAGTGCGAGGCTTTCATTTGGTTGATGTTGTGTTCTGACGAAAGCACGCACAGGTAGCGACACTCTTCATCAAACACAAACAGGATGTCTGGGATGGTTTCTAAAAGCGTTTGTAAGAAGGTTTCTGTTTCATTTAACAGATCCACGCCTTGACTCAACTCATACGGCATAAGGAGAACTCGCTCATATAGTCAGAGGTTTGCCACCATTAGCAACACCTGGAACCATGACGGGTGGGGACTCCGTGCTATGAATAAACTCACCCCGTTTATATCTAACTGAGATTTAAGCTTATTATCTAACTATCTACAATCTATACGAATTTATTTTTTGCCGAACCATATAAAAAAATAGCAGAGAGCATGGTGTTACTCAAACTTGAAGGTTGACATAGATCACAATAAAACCGGTTACATTTTATGTTACCGGAAACATCCTGTTAATCTGCATTGAGTCATTCTTGGAGAGAACATCATGCAGGCACTATCAGCACAACGCGATCAACTCGGTGAATGCCCTCGCTGGCATGCGGAAACACAAACTTTGTGGTGGGTTGATATTACAAAGCACCAGATCCACCGTCACCATCCTGCCAGCGGGCAACATAGTGTCATTCAGCTGCAAGAAGAGATTGGCTGTTTTATTTGGCGTGAACAAGGCGGGTTATTAGTCGCTCTGCAATCGGGTTTCCATTTTATTGATGATGTCAACAACCCGACCTTAACACCCATTGTTGACCCTGAAGCCGATAAACCCTGGCAACGCTTTAATGATGGCCGGTGTGATCCGAAAGGTCGCTTTATTGCCGGCACCATGAATGCCCGCAAAGATGAATCTTTTGGTACGTTTTATCAATTAAACCCTGACTTGAGTGTACGCCCGCTGATCGGTAAAAGCTGGACTTGCAATGGCATGGCATTTAGCCCGGATGGCAAAACCCTTTATTGGTCGGATACGCCCATCCAAAACCGCAATATCTACCGCTGCGATTATGATCCTAAAACGGGTGAAGTCAGTAACCAACAACTGTTTTTCCATGTACCGGAAGGCATGGGCCGCCCTGATGGCGCCACCGTTGATAGCGAAGGCAATTACTGGTCAGCGCAATATGCCGGTAGCCGCGTGCTATGTATTAGCCCGCAAGGTGAATTATTGCGTGATATTGCCTTACCGGTGACCAACCCAACTATGCCCTGCTTTGGTGGCCCGGATCTGAAAACCTTGTATGTCACCAGTGCCAGCCAAGGCATGTCGGCAGAACATCTGGCCGCACATCCGCTGGAGGGTGCGGTGTTAGCCATTCCGATGGATGTTGCTGGTCTGCCGGAAATCGCATTTGGCGGATAAGGACATTATGGAGTTCAGGCGAAAAACAGGGGCTTCAGCGCCCCTGCATCATCATAGCTATATGCTGCTGCAGCATCCCATCAAAATTTAACTGGAAACAGGCCAGTTCAGGAGTCGCCAGCGCCTCATTCATCATTGGCGACGTGTGACATACATGCCAGCACCCCACCACCGCCACTAACAGTTGCATTAGCCACATAGCGGCCGCATCCGGTGTGAAACCGTGTTCATTGACCAACGTGACCACACAGGGTTCGAGTAACTGTAGTACGGTTAATTTAAACGATCTCGCCTCTGCCACGGTGAGCGGGCGTTCCAGCACAGTCGTTAAAATCGCGCTAAGCCTGCAAAACAATGGCCGAGAAGACAACAATGCAGACAGGCCGACCGCATCCTTTTTCTGTAAACATACCTGCAAAGACGGGACAACCTCCGCTAGCTGATGTTTATATATCTCCAGAAAAATCAATTCTTTGCTTCTGAAATAACGGTAGAGTGCCGTTTTGGTGATACCAACGGCGGCGGCGATCACATTCAGATTGCACGCCTCATACACATTTTCCGCAAACATGCTTTCGGCTGCTGACAAGATACTGCTTAGCCGTTCATTTTTTTCTTCGTGACTACGGGCACGTTGATAATTTCGCATAGGTAACGATCTTTAATTAAACATTAGCGTCATAGTATCAACAATGACTAGCCAATCTCTTCTGGTCACGTCAAAAACCACATTAATTTCCCACACTTAATCGGCATCAAATACCACCATGAGTGGAATACCACGCGTCTTCCGGATGTTCACCATATTGAAATAAAGTGACAACAAATAGTTCATTTGGATCTATTGACACAATAAGAGACCAAGAGTAACTTATTTTTGTTTTTGGCGTCTAATGGCACTGTGCGCGGGATAATGAATAAACGGGAGCTGTAATGAAAATCACATATGTTGTCGGAGAAATGTTTTCTAACTGCGATCAGCTTGATAACTTTGTGTGCTTTAAAAACTGGCATCAATCACTCGGTGAAAAAAATATCGATGATATTATATTTTTACCTGGACAAGGGCTGACGCTGTCACAAAGAGATTTGGTTACCGCCACCTGTAAAAAAGACTATGCAAGAATATTAATAAACAATATTCCAATGGCGAGAAAAACGTTATCACATAAACAAAATTACGTTAACACTTTAATAACCGAACCGGTCAAAGTTAACGACAATATTTATATTTCAGATTTGATTATTCAACATGATAATGAATTAACACTGGATCACACAACAGGCATCCATATTCAAGGAATGATTTTCTTGGAAGCCACCCGGCAAATGGCGTCAGCAGTTACTGAGCTATATATGAAAAAAGAGAGGCAGTCTTTTGCTATAAGTAATATATATGCAGACTATCAGTCTTTTGCTTTTCCTGTAGAAACAAAAATTGCATTAAAAATAACCAACACCGGAAAGGAAACTGAATATATTGTCGAACTATCTTTTTATCAGTCAGATAAAATAGTAGTTAAGACCGGAGGAAGATTTACGTCTGTAGATAAAGAAGAATTATCAAGAAAAGAAATTAGATTAGCAAATTTATTCATGACCAGACACAATAAAAACCAGAATAAAACAATAAATAATTTTACAACAAATAATGAAAAGAGTTCGGAGATAACTGCATGAGAATTTTAATTCTATTCACATTATTGTTTTCATTCCATACCTTTGCCGGAGAATTGTATGATCAACTCAACGGAAAAGCCCCCAAGAAAGTTGTTTTTGCATTATTTGACAAAGAGAATTTTGATGCAAATGATGTTGAGGATTTAGATAAATTGTGGCTGGAATATAATTTTAGCGAAAATGATGTCGTCAAATATTTTGATGAATATCAGAAAAGAAATAATAAAAACATTTATGCCTATCAGGAAGTTATTCTCTGGCATACCGCTGAAGATTTGATTCCGGCTAGCACCACGGATGAAGATTTCAGGCAAGTAGCTGCTCTATTCCATGAAAAATCAAGCTTGTTCCATGGTGCAGTACGTTTAATCGGTGGTTTTCTGGATAATGGCAAAGAATACCGGCATGGCATATGCCGCTGGACCTCACCGAACACGTTTCTGATGTTATATGTGGTCAAACTGGCTCGGGCACCTTATTTGGGCGATTACTTCCCAAAAGATGGGGGTTCAATGTTATATCAAACATTACATTGAGATTATTTGACCATGAAAAAAATTAAATTAATAGCCATTGATATTGACGGGGTTGTGCTAAAAGACACTTATAGCCCGGTACTGAAGAAAGTCATTGAAAAATACAACGGAGTATATACCAGGGAATTAGAACGAAATGCCTTTTCAAGAAACAGAAAAGAGGCAGCAACGTACATAGCCAATGCCTTAAACCTCAGCCTGACTCCGACACAACTTATCAGTGAATATTTTCAGGAAAGAGAACGGTATATGACCACGCATGAGAGTGGTATAGAAAATGGGGTCATTGATTTTTTAACAGAAGTTCAGGAACTGGATACTGAGATCCTGTTTTATGGCGGGCTATCAGAACAAGAATTACATCATGATATAAAACCATGCATGAAATATGTTAATGAATATGTATGCACTAATGATTTCAGACCAGGAATAAATGAAATTTCTAAAATGTACGGCGTTCAGCCATCGAATGTTTTATTCATAGATGATGTTGCTTTTTTTGCTGAAAATGCAAAAAAAGCAAATGCGCTATTTATCGGTGTACCCAGCCATTTCCCCTTTAGCTACCAAAAAGAAGAGATGCATCACCTCGGAGTACAATACATAGTTGATTCAATCTCATCTATCTCAGTTGAGATGATCCATGATATCGACAACTATGGAAAATGCTTCAGGAATATCTTATGAAAAAATGCCTATTACTGGATTTCGATGGCGTGATCAGCCGGAACAGTACTGCTGACATTATGAATGCAACGTACTCGTTTATATCTGAATTCAAAGACATCAATCGCATTTTATTCGATGAGTTATTTAAAGCCTTAGTTCCATTTCCTTTATTTGAAAGTGTTAATTTTTTCATGTCATCGATAGGCTTAGAAGATAAGAAAGAAATGTTATTATCAAGAATAACAAAAATAACTCATGATACTAGTGAGTTTGAATCCTTAATGGCTGAGTGGAATAAACTTGGATTTGGCATAAAAATATATTCTTCATCTCGCCATTATAGTAACGAAAGTTCTCCCTTAAAATATCAACTTCCAAATAATCTTTTTATACAAACGGATTCGCATTCAAAAATCGACTCTAATTCATTCCGAAAAATAGCTACCAGTTTAAATATCTCTCCGGAAAACATTGTTTATGTCGACGACTGCCCGATGGCCATTTGCATTGCAAAAAGCATTGGCATTCATGCCATTATGTTAATAAACAACGTTTACACAATGAATGACTTCAATAAAACGTTAAGTTATAACTGCCAAAGCATCACCTCTCTCACTCAATTAACCCCTTTATTATTAGCCAGCAAATACTGAGATATAAAACCATGCAAAATAAAGCGTTTGTTACGGGTGCTTCCGGGCATTTAGGTTCTACACTGACCCGGAGTTTATCTGCACTGGGTTATCAAGTCACGGCAGGAGTCAGAAATATGGCTAAAGCCAAACTGGATAATAATATTGCCGGTAAGATAACACATGCCGATCTACTCAAACCAGATACGCTGTCTGCCGCAATGGATGGTGCCGATACAGTTTTTCAAGTGGCAGCTAATTTTTCGCACTGGTCAAAAAATTCGCAGAAAGAGATCATTCAAGCCAATAGCGACATGGTAAAAAATATTTTTGATGCTGCACATGACACCGCGGTAAAAAAAATTATTTTTGTCAGTTCAACAGGTACATTAGCCCGAAACATTACCGGCGAAATAATTTCTCCGAATTCATGGTGTGAAAATACTTACGGCAACCCCTATTTTCAATCAAAGATAGAAACGGAACGGTTAGCTTGGTCATTATCAGAAAAATATCATATTGAAATGGTTAGTGTTTTACCCTCAGCAATGATAAACAGCGACCTATCACACAGCACACCAACCACGCGTTTCCTGCAATCCATCTTTAAAGGTGAACTGCCGCTCGACTTAGAATTCGATTTTAATCTGGTGCATATCAATGATGTCAGCGATGCCATTGCCAGAGCCGGTTATGCAGGTAAACCGTCACACCGTTATATATTGGCAAACCCTCAGGGACTCAGTATCAAAGACATCGCCCGGTTGGCGCAACAATATAATTCAGCGGTAAAATTACCCCGCAGGGTGGGAAAAAATGTTTTACTTTTTATCGCCACACTGGCTGAATTGAGTAAATATTTTAATATTGAACCTAAACTACTAAAAAGCCAGGTACATTTTTATTTTAATCAGAAAGAAAATTACGATATTTCACTTTCCCGTGAGCATCTGAATTTCTCGCCCCGCTCTATGACGGAATGTATAAATGAATATTTTTCGGCGCTCTCTTCTTTCGACCCATTTTTAATACAAGATCTGTAATCAAAAGTCGTAACAATGGCTTTGGCGGGCGAAACAGATGTGCAGACCATTGTCTGCAAGCACGGTCATAATGAAAACGCCAGAAGATGATTCAATCATGCTACGCATTGATTTACTCTAGTGCATTGTCATCCGAGTAATAATCAAGGAGCAGCATGACTATCCGCATCGCAATCAATGGTTTCGGCCGCATTGGTCGAAGTGTCTTACGCGCACTATACGAATCAGGGCGTCGGGCCGAAATCAAAGTCGTCGCCATTAATGAGCTGGCGGATGCGGAAGGCATGGCGCACCTGCTGAAATATGATTCAACTCATGGCCGTTTTGACTGGGATGTGCGTCAAGAACGCGATGTGCTGTATGTCGGTGATGATGCTATTCGCCTGTTGCATCAAAAAGAGATCAACCAACTGCCGTGGGGTGATCTGGGTGTCGATATCGTGCTGGATTGCAGCGGCATCTATGGCAAACGCGCGGATGGTGAAATGCATCTGTCCTCTGGCGCGAAGAAAGTGTTGTTCTCGCACCCTGGCAGCAGCGATCTCGACGCAACCGTGATTTATGGTGTTAACCATCAGCAGTTACAGCCGGAACACCGCATCGTCTCCAGTGGTTCTTGTACCACGAACTGTATTATTCCCGTGATCAAGTTACTGGACGACGCCTTTAATATTGAATCCGGCACCGTGACCACCATTCATGCGTCGATGAATGATCAGCAAGTGATCGATGCCTATCACCCTGATCTGCGCCGTACCCGCGCCGCCAGCCAGTCGATCATTCCGGTCGACACTAAACTTGCCGCCGGTATCACCCGTATCTTCCCGAAATTCTGCGATCGCTTTGAAGCGATTTCGGTGCGAGTGCCAACCATCAACGTCACCGCCATTGATCTCAGCGTCACGGTCACCAATGCCGTCAGCGTGCTGGACGTCAATAATGTGCTGCAACGAGCAGCAAAAGGCAGTTTCCGCAGTATTGTCGACTACACTGAGCTGCCGCTGGTTTCGATCGATTTTAACCACGATCCGCACAGCGCCATCGTGGATGGCACGCAAACCCGCGTCAGTGGCAAACATCTGATCAAAACACTGGTCTGGTGTGATAACGAATGGGGTTTTGCCAACCGCATGCTGGATACCACGCTGGCGATGGTTAAGAGTGGTTTTAAATCATATTAAGCATCCATCATGCTATTACCCGGCAGGGAATAACCTTCCCATTCTCTGCCACTAATCTCTCATATCTGCTCACATGGCATCGTTTACAAACGATTAAGCAATGCACCTTATTTGATCGCTCAGGCTATTTTTAACTCAATTATTGATATTTAACATTGTATTAACGCACTAATTCAGTGCTTAACTCTGCAAAAAGTCGATATTGCAAAATAGTATTTGCATTCTAATTTCCCAGAGTGAATTATCGGTAAGTTATCCCGTATATCGCTGTGGTTACACCCAATAAAACCAAAAACTATAGAGGAGCTTCCTGAAAAATGACTCATTATAAGTCGATATTAGCAATCGCGATCACTTCAGCCATGATGCTCGCAGGTTGTGGTGACAATGGTTCCAAACCCGCCGAAAAACCAGCTACCCCAGAAAAATCAGCTGCAACAACATCAGCACCACCTGCATCACAAAGTAAAGATCAGGTAAAACTGGCAGCTGTGCAGGAGTTGGTAAAAGGCAATGGCGCCGAACCCGCCTCTTTAGATCCAGAAAAAACAGAAGGTGTGCCTGAAGCCAACATTCAACGCGATCTGTTTGAAGGTTTAGTCACTACCGATGCTACCGGTCAGATCCGCCCGGGTGTTGCTGAAAGCTGGGAAACAAAAGATAACAAAGTATTCACCTTCCATCTGCGTAAAACCGCGAAATGGTCAAATGGCGACCCCGTTACTGCCAACGATTTTGTCTATTCTTTCCGCCGCTTAGCTGACCCAAAAACAGCTTCTCCTTATGCCTATTTTCTTGATAGTGGTAGCGTGCTGAATGCTGGTGCCATTATGGCAGGCAAAGCACCTGTTGATTCGCTGGGTGTTAAAGCCATCGATGACTACACATTGGAAATTACACTGGCAAATCCGCTGTCTTATTTTGTTGATATGGTCGCCCATACCAGTCTCGATCCAGTGCCAGAAAAAGTGATCGCTAAATTTGGCGAAAAATGGACTCGCCCAGAAAACATCGTCACCAACGGGGCATATACCGTGAAAGAGTGGGTTGTTAACGAACGTTTAGTTTTAGAGCGCAATAAGCAATATTGGGATGATGCCCATACCACCATCAATAAAGTGACTTACCTGCCTATCGAATCGCAAACTGCCGATGTTAACCGCTATATGGCTGGTGAAATCGATCTGACTTACAACGAATTGCCATTGGATCAATTCAAACATCTGAAAGCTGAACACCCAGATGAAGTGAAAGTGGTCGGTTATGTCGGTTCTTATTTCTACGAATTCAATTTCAAACACAAACCTTTTGACGATGTTCGGGTACGTAAAGCACTGTCATACGCAATTGATCGCAACATCATCGCCAATGCCGTGGTTGCTCGTGGCGAAAAACCGTCTTACTACATGACGCCAGAAATCGCGCAAGGTTTCCCAACCCAAGTGAAAACAGAATGGAGCACTTGGACACAGGAAAAACGCAATGATGAAGCAAAAAAACTGCTGAAAGAAGCCGGTTATGATGAATCACATCCGCTAAAATTCGAACTGCTGTATAACACCAATGAAGTGCATAAAAAGATCGCCATTGCCGTTGCTTCCATGTGGAAGAAAACACTCGGTGTTGATGTCAGTTTGATCAATCAAGAATGGAAAAGTTATTTAGCCTCTGAACAACAAGGCAACTTTGACGTTTCCCGTAACGGCTGGATCGCTGATTACAATGAAACGGCATCCATGGTTGGTTTGATGGAATCCACCAATGCCAGCAACTACGGTAAATACAACAATCCTGCTTATGACAAGCTAATGCAAGATAGCCGTATGGCGCCTGATGTAGCTACACGTCAAAAACTCTATGGTGAAGCTGAAGAGTTATTAGCCCAAGACATGCCTATCGCACCGATTTATCAGTACGTATCAGGCCGTCTGGTTAAACCTTACGTTGGCGGTTATCCAAATAACCCATTGGATAACCTCTACACCAAAGATATGTACATCATCGCTCATTAATCGCGTCTGCAAGATCCCTCTCGTTCTCGGGAGGGATTTTTTGTTTGTGTAAGAGGAGGCTTTGCTGCCTGTATGCTGAAATTCATAATAAAACGTTTGCTGGAGGCAATCCCTACCCTGCTGGTGCTGATCACGGTGTCATTTTTCATGATGCGTTTTGCCCCGGGTAACCCCTTTTCATCGGAACGAAAACTCCCACCTGAAGTGATGGCCAATATCGAAGCCAAATATGGCCTTGATAAACCCGTCACCGAACAATATCTGGTTTATCTGAAAAATCTGGCAAAGGGTGACCTTGGCCCGTCATTTAAATATAAAGATTTCACCGTCAACGAACTGGTGCATCAGTCGTTTCCGGTTTCTGCCAAAATCGGTGGTATCGCCTTTATCTTAGCCGTATTGGTGGGTGTCAGCTTCGGCATCATGGCGGCCTTACGGCAAAATACCTGGATTGACTATCTGCTCATGTCGACCGCCATGTTTGGTGTAGTGGTGCCCTCGTTTGTGCTCGCACCCGTGCTTACGCTGATTTTTGCAATTGCACTGCACTGGCTACCTGCCGGAGGTTGGCAAAACGGCCAATTGCCTTACATGGTATTACCCGTAATTGGCATGATGATGTATTACGTTTCTGCCATCGCCCGCATTATGCGTGGCAGCATGATTGAAACGCTGAATGCTAACTTCATCCGCACTGCCAGAGCAAAAGGGTTGCCGATGCATTACATCATTTTGCATCACGCTTTGCGCCCCGCCATGCTCCCAGTGGTTTCTTATCTTGGCCCTGCTTTTGTCGGCATTATCACCGGCTCAGTGGTTATCGAAACCATGTTCGGTTTACCTGGCATCGGCCAGCTGTTTGTGAATGGTGCATTGAATCGTGATTACTCGATGGTGATGGGGCTGACGATTTTGGTTGGCGCACTGACCATCTTATTCAATGCGGTGGTTGATATTTTATACGCGGTCATTGATCCGAAAATCCGTTACTGACCGGGGAAAACAAAATGGTTAAACAACAAAAAGAACTCTCTCAGTTTGCGGAAGATCTCGAGATCAAAGGCCGCTCACTGTGGCAGGATGCGCGTCGTCGTTTCTTCCGCAATAAAGCAGCGGTAGCCAGTATGATCATCTTAAGTCTGATCGCATTAGCTGTGCTCGTCGGCCCATCACTTTCTGCATTTGGTTATGAAGACCCTGACTGGGCGTCGATGGCCAGTGCACCTGATTTTGCCAGCGGGCATTATTTTGGCACCGACAGTCTGGGGCGTGACTTATTTGTTCGCACGCTCATTGGTGGCCGAATTTCACTGATGGTGGGGATCCTCGGTTCGATGGTTGCCGTGGTGATCGGCACACTGTATGGCGCAGCAGCAGGCTTTATCGGCGGCACGTTAGACCGCGTATTGATGCGGGCGCTGGAAATTCTGTATGCCTTCCCGTTCATGTTTTTTGTCATCATGCTGGTGACATTTTTTGGTCGCAACATCTGGTTGATCTTCATCGCGATCGGAGCCGTCAGCTGGCTCGATATGGCGCGTATTGTGCGCGGTCAGGCACTCAGTCTGAAAAACAAAGAGTTCATTGAAGCGGCACACGTTTGCGGAGTTTCGCAGTGGAAGATCATCACCCGTCATATTGTGCCCAACGTGCTTGGTATCGTGGTGGTTTACGCCACGTTGCTGGTGCCGGGCATGATCATGTTTGAATCATTCTTAAGTTTCTTAGGTTTAGGCGTCCAAGAACCCATGACCAGCTGGGGGGCTTTGCTCAATGAAGGCTCGAAAACCATGGAAGTCGCCTTATGGCAGCTGTTAATTCCAGCCGTTTTTATGGTGATCACACTGTTTTGTTTCAACTTCCTCGGTGACGGTCTGCGCGATGCGCTTGACCCGAAAGATCGTTAAGGAGATCGCGATGAACTTATTAGATGTACGCGATCTGCGCGTGGAATTTAAAACCCCCGATGGCTCAGTAGTCGCGGTCAACGACTTGAACTTTTCACTGGCTGCTGGTGAAACATTAGGCATCGTCGGTGAATCTGGCTCGGGCAAAAGCCAGACCGCCTTTGCACTGATGGGCTTGCTGGCGAAAAATGGCCAGATCCACGGTTCTGCGCGTTTTCATGGCCGGGAAATTCTTAATCTGCCACAACGGGAGCTGAACAAGATCAGAGCCGAAGAAATCGCAATGATTTTTCAAGACCCAATGACATCGCTTAACCCTTACATGAAAGTCAGTGAGCAGCTGATTGAAGTGTTACGCCTGCACAAAGACATGGACAAAAAATCCGCCTTTGAAGAATCCGTCAAAATGCTTGATGCGGTAAAAATGCCGGAAGCACGCAAGCGTATGGGCATGTATCCGCATGAATTTTCCGGCGGTATGCGTCAGCGCGTGATGATTGCGATGGCGTTGTTGTGTCGCCCGAAACTGCTGATTGCCGACGAGCCAACTACTGCGCTGGATGTAACAGTACAAGCGCAGATCATGACACTGTTGCAAGAACTAAAACGTGACCTCAACACCTCAATAATCATGATCACGCACGATCTGGGTGTGGTCGCAGGCCTGTGTGACAAAGTGCTCGTTATGTATGCCGGGCGTACCATGGAGTATGGCCCTGTTGACGATATTTTCTACAAGCCATCACACCCTTATACCGAAGGATTGCTGCGCGCGATCCCGCGTCTTGATAACGATGGGCTCGAGCTTGCCACCATTCCCGGTAATCCACCGAATCTGTTGCGTCTACCCAAAGGCTGCCCATTTCAGGAACGCTGCCACCGGGCACAGGCTCGCTGCTTCAGCGATGCACCGTCACTGGAGACGTTCGGCAATGCCCGCCAACGCGCTTGTCACTGGAATTGGGAGACTCCGGCATGAGTGAGAAAAAATTACTGCTGCAAGTGCGCGATCTGAAAGTGCACTTCTCTATTAAGGTCAATTCACTGCTGCCGTGGGCTAAACCGCTGCAACTGAAAGCGGTCGATGGTGTGTCATTTGAGCTGTATGAAGGTGAAACACTGGGCGTGGTGGGAGAATCAGGTTGTGGTAAATCAACCCTCGCCCGCGCGGTGATTGGATTAGTCAAAGCCACGGAGGGTGAAATTGTCTGGTTGGGGCAAGATCTGACGCAACTCTCTGCGGGGCAATACCGCGAGAAGCGCAAAGAGATCCAGATGATATTTCAAGATCCGCTGGCTTCGCTTAACCCGCGTATGACCATCGGCGATATCATTGCTGAACCGCTACAGACCTTTTATCCTGAGCTGAAAAAAGAAGCGGTGATGGATCAGGTGAAAGCGATGATGATGAAAGTAGGCTTGCTGCCGAACCTCATTAATCGTTATCCGCATGAGTTTTCCGGTGGCCAGTGCCAGCGTATTGGTATCGCGCGCGCATTGATCCTGAAGCCAAAACTGATCATCTGTGACGAACCGGTTTCAGCACTGGATGTGTCGATTCAGGCACAAGTGGTAAATCTATTAAAAGAAGTGCAACGCGAAATGGGGTTATCGTTGATCTTTATCGCGCACGATCTCTCTGTCGTTAAGCACATCTCTGATCGCGTGATGGTGATGTATTTAGGTAATGCCGTGGAATTTGGCACCGACAAACAAGTTTGCGAAACGCCAAAACACCCATATACCCAAGCACTCATGTCGGCCGTGCCGATCCCTGATCCGGAGCTGGAGCGCAATAAAAAGATCCAGATATTGGAAGGCGATCTGCCATCACCGATCAACCCTCCATCCGGTTGTGTGTTCCGCACACGTTGCCCGCAAGCCAGTGCCGGTTGTTCGACCGATAAGCCGTTATTAAAAGGTAAAGAACATCGCGCCGCTTGTATTCATGTGCAGTAAACCGAAGCGGTAAACGAAAAGTAAAAGGGGCTTAGGCCCCTTTCTTGTTAAAGTCGATAGCGTAATTTTATTCAACCACACTAATCAAAAACTCATCACCCTGCACAGGCTCGACCTGCAGTACCGCCAGTGATTTCAACACCAAATCGACTTGATCCAACCCCGGTGTATCATCCGGTGCATTCACCGCAATCACCTGACAACCAGCCGCCAGACCGGACAACACACCGGCTGGGGCATCTTCAACCACCACACACTCTTCCGGTTTCAGCCCTAACCGTTGTGCACCTAACAGATATGGATCGGGATTCGGTTTGCCTTTCGCAACCAATTCCGCCGTGATAAAGATTTCCGGCGTCGCCAGCTCTCCAGCAGCATGGCGGGCGCGTGCAACCGGCACTGAGCCCGAGGTTACGATAGCCCACGGCATCGATAATGCTTCCAGACGCTCAAGCAGCTGCACGGCTCCCGGTAATGCGGAAATGCCATCCGTATCTTCGGCTTCCACCTTTTCCAGCAAAGAAAATTGCTGTTGGATCGCTTTTTCACTTTCACCGGGCATAAAGTGACGCAATGACGTGATTGCTTGTTTACCGTGGATAAAATCTAATACCACAGCTGGATCGAGATCCCGGCTTTTTGCCCAGTTCGACCAAGCTCGTTCAACAACCGGCAATGAATCAACTAGTGTGCCGTCGAGATCAAAAAGAAAACCTTTGCATTTCATTGAGATAATCCTGTTTTATTTATATTTCAAATTCATCGCGACCCAACAATCAAAGCCGATTCAGCATACTGGGTTAGTGACCTGCTGACTGGAGTTCATCATATTTCGCCATCGCCTTTCTGTCATTGTCGGCATAGATATGATGGTGCGAAATATAAAATCCCTGTCTCAGCAGTTGTTCGGTAATTTCTTCGCTGTATTCTTCTTCCTGGCAAACTTGTGTTACGACCTGATTCTTGATCAAAAATATAAATTTCTTCGTCATATAACCTCTGGTTACATCGCTGTAGTGATTTGTATTCGTCATCAAGGTTAGGCCTAACCGATGTAGTGATTACAGCAGAGCTCTGGTATTCTTTAAAATGAATAATTATCCACCAGTGATAACCAAACGGAATGGAACTACGTCAGTTACGTGCTTTTGTAACTTTGGCTGATTGCCTGAATTTTACCGAAGCAGCGCAAAAACTATTTATTACCCAGCCCGCCCTTTCCAAGCAGATCCATGCTTTGGAAGAAACGCTGGGCGGATTATTGTTTACCCGTAACCGGCGCGGTGCTGAATTAACGTCGTTGGGCAAAGAATTGCATGAACAAACCCGCACGCTGGTCTTGCAGGCCGAGCAGCTAAAACGACATGCTGAACGCGTGTTAAAAGGGCAATCCGGCAAACTGGCGATCGGGATCGGGCTTTCCAGCCTGCGTCTGGCATCATCTTTCACCGCACAATTCCGAGCGCTTTATCCTGATGTCACGATCACCTTTCAAGACACCTCATCGGTGCCACTGATAGCCCAATTGCTGGCCGATCAATCGCAATTAGGCTTCTTACGTTTACCGATTGAGCCACCGCTGGTCGCGCATAAATTATTAACCGATCAATTGGTATTGGCAGTAAACCGGCACCATTATTCCGGCCATGACGAAGCAGATTTTTTACGCCAGTTGGAGCAATTACCGCTGTTGCGTTTAACGCCGACGCAAGGGCAGCGTTTCAATCGGCAGATTGATCAGTTTCTGGCCTTTCACAATAGTTATCCGGTGGTGGCACAGTATGCAGGCGATAATCAGACGTTGCTGGCGCTGGTGGCTGCCGGACTGGGTGTGGCGATAGTGCCACAAAGTGCAGTATTTATTGCACCGGAAGAGGTGGATATCATTCCATTATCGGGTGATTACACGCAGTGGGATATCGGCATAGCTTGGAACCCGCATTACGATAATCCGATCCGGGATGCGTTTATTAATTTAGTATTGTCTAATTATCAATTTGAAGAATATTCATAATTGAGCATGCTCAACAATAATAGAAATGATTTATCAGATATCCTCATCAGATAACCACTCTTTAAATTCAACCTGACCAGACTGTCTCAGTAATTGCTCACAAGTAGTGGCTGGAACAGGTTTGCTAAAACAAAAACTGTAGTGGTCAAGTTAAATTGGCCACAGTTTTTGATTCATTCCAATATTGTCGTTCCGATTTATTCGGCGTTAGGCCGCCATTATATTGATGCGGTCGAAACGAGTTGTAATACCCAATGATGTAAT
>JAQUHG010000025.1 GCA_028683735.1 Tolumonas sp.
CAGCAGGCAATGCGGCAACATCAGTGCCTCCCGCTTGTGCCATATCAGGGCGGCCACCACCTTTACCACCAACTTGTTGCGCCACTAAATTGACCAGTTCACCAGCTTTCACTTTGGCGGTTAAATCCGCGGTGACACCGGCAATAAGGCTCACTTTGTCGTCATTGACTGCGGCCAGCAACAGAACGGCTGATTGCAGACGGTTTTTCAAATCATCCAGTGTGGTACGTAGCGATTTCGCATCCACGCCATCCAGTTGTGCCACCAGCACTTGCTGGCCATTGATCTGTACAATCTGAGACAGTAAATCGCTACCCGCTTGAGCAGCCAATTTGGCTTTCAGGGTTTCGATTTCACGTTCCAATAAACGGCTACGCTCTTGCATCTGGCGGATTTTACTTACCACGGATAATGCATCAGCTTTGACAATGGCCGCCGCTTCATCCAACTGTTCGCCCAACTGATGAATATGCGCTAACGCCGCTTCACCAGCTACCGCTTCAATACGACGAACACCGGCAGCAACACCACTTTCACTGATGATTTTGAAGAAGCCGAGATCACCGGTTTGCCCGGCGTGTGTACCACCACACAGTTCAGTAGAGAAGTCGTTCATTTTGACAACACGAACATCATCTCCGTACTTCTCGCCAAACAACGCCATCGCACCGCTGTTTTTCGCATCATCCAGCGACATCACCTGTGTCACAATGGCGGCATTGTTACGAATTTCTGCATTCACGCTCTGCTCAATTTGACGCAATACTGCCGCATTAATGCCTTCAAAATGCGAGAAGTCAAAACGCAAACGATCAGGGCCAACTTGCGAGCCTTTCTGTGTGACATGCTCGCCCAGTGTATTGCGCAAGGCGGCATGTAACAGATGAGTAGCTGAGTGATGTAATGCAGTCGCATTACGACGCTTCGCATCCACTACGGCTTCTACTGTTGTTCCAACGGCGAAACTACCTTGTTCAACAAAACCTTTATGAACAATCGCCTGGCCTATTTTCTGTGTATCCGTGACAGCAAACAGTGCATCACCAGCTCGCAGCAAACCAGCATCACCCATTTGACCACCTGATTCGGCATAAAATGGTGTGTGATCTAAAACGATCAGCGCTTGTTCGCCGGTTTTTAACGTAGCGACAGATTCATCGGCCAGATAAATCGCCGTGATCGCAGAGTTACCAACGGTTTGCTCGTAACCACAGAACTCACTAGCTTGTTCAATTTTCAGCTGTTTGTTGTAATCCACTGCGAAATTGGACGCTTCTTTTGCACGTTCACGTTGTTTTTCCATTTCCAACTGGAAGGCAGCTTCATCAATGGTATAACCACGATCACGTACCACGTCAGCAGTTAAGTCAGCTGGGAAGCCGTAAGTGTCATACAACTTGAAGACCACGTTACCGGGGATTTCACGCACATCGCCCAGACGTGCTAATTCTTCTTCCAGCAGTGACAAACCACGATCCAGCGTGCGAACAAATTGCTCTTCTTCTTGTTTCAATACACGTTCAACAACAGGTTGTTGGCTGCGTAAATCAGGACACGCGTCACCCATCAATTCAACCAAGGTGGCGACCAATTGATAGAAGAACGTATCTTTTGCCCCCAGACGACGGCCATGACGTACCGCGCGGCGGATGATACGGCGCAAAACATAACCGCGACCTTCATTCGATGGCATGACACCATCACTGATCAGGAATGAGCAAGAGCGGATATGATCAGCAATAACGCGCAGTGATTTGTTTTCCAGATCTGTCACGCCAACAATCTTCGCAGCTGCTTGAATCAGCGTCTTGAAGATGTCGATTTCGTAGTTGGAATGCACACCCTGCATGATCGCAGCAACACGTTCGATACCCATACCAGTATCAACCGATGGTTTCGGCAGTGGTTCCATCGAACCGTCGGCCTGACGGTTGAACTGCATAAATACGACGTTCCAGATTTCGATAAAACGGTCGCCATCTTCTTCTGGTGAACCCGGTGGGCCACCCCAGATATCAGCGCCATGATCATAGAAAATTTCTGTACATGGGCCACAAGGACCAGTGTCACCCATCTGCCAGAAATTATCTGACGCATATGGCGCACCCTTGTTATCGCCAATGCGTACAATGCGCTCAGCCGGAACACCAATTTCGTTAGCCCAAATACCGTAGGCTTCGTCATCCGTTGCATATACAGTGACCAGCAATTTTTCCTGCGGTAATTGCAATACTTTAGTCAGGAAATCCCATGCAAAACGGATCGCATCCTGTTTGAAGTAATCACCAAAACTGAAGTTACCCAGCATCTCAAAAAATGTATGGTGACGAGCGGTATAACCAACGTTATCAAGGTCGTTGTGTTTACCACCAGCGCGAACACAACGCTGGGCAGTCGTGGCACGGGAGTACGAACGAACATCCCCGCCAAGGAACACATCTTTGAATTGGTTCATCCCCGCATTGGTGAATAACAGCGTTGGATCGTTATGTGGCACCAGAGAGCTGGAATCGACTACCTGATGTCCCTGAGAACGAAAATACTCGAGAAACGCGGTGCGGATCTCTGATGTGGTCATTTGCATGAAAAAAACCTGCTTGCTACAAAAATGATCATGGACAATTAAATCCTGTCTGATTAATTCAATCCTGATAATTAAGCAGACAGACTTATGGTGGGCATACTGTAAAAGTTATCGCCAGTAAAGTAAAACGCTGGCGACAATAATGAAGCGAGAGAATCAGATTTCGGTGACAGGAAGGCAACGTTGAATCAAGTCTAAGGAAAAACCTTTCCGTTGCAGTGCATTTTGCAGTTTATAACGCGCAGTAACATCATCCGGTAACGATTGGCGTCGCTCTAATAATCGAAGTAATAAGGCTTGCCAATCAATCTTCGCCTCGCGGAGTGCTAACCGAATGACTTCCTTTTCAACACCTTTTTGCTGCAACTCCAGTGCAATACGCAACGGCCCATAACCACCAGAGCTACGACTTCGAATATAGCTTTCTGCAAAACGGGTATCATTCAGCCAGTTTTCTTGCAGGCAGCGTTCAATCACATTTTCTATTTCATGAGCAGGATAATAAGGCTTTAATTTTTGTTGTAACTCTCTGACGCTATGATCGCGTCTGGCCAGCAACTTCATCGCCTTAGCCAACGGCGTTACATTTTTCTTATTGGCAGATAAATTCATGTGGTCACACTAAAAAACAAAAGGCTGCCGAAGCAGCCTTATCACATTAGATATCATCACTGAGAGACAAACTATCCAGCTCATCTTCTGACGGCGTAAATTCATCAATAACAGGAATTGCCGCAGTATCTGGCTCTTTATTAGGGTTAAGTAATAAATCACGCAGTGTTTTTTCAATTTCTTCGGCAGCAGCAAGGTTCTCTTTCAGATATTTCATGGCATTGGCTTTACCCTGACCAATCTTTTCACCTTTATAAGCATACCAAGCGCCTGATTTATCAATCAGTTTGCACTTCACGCCCAGATCAACCAGCTCGCTTTCTTTTGAGAAACCTTCGCCATACAGGATTTGGAAGTCAGCTTGTTTAAATGGCGCCGCCACTTTGTTCTTCACCACTTTAACGCGCGTTTCGTTACCGATGATTTCATCACCGTCTTTAATAGCTCCAGTACGACGAATATCCAGACGCACAGACGCGTAAAATTTCAGTGCATTACCGCCAGTGGTGGTTTCCGGATTACCGAACATCACACCGATCTTCATACGAATTTGGTTGATGAAGATACACAAGCAGTTGGCATTTTTCAGGTTACCAGTCAGTTTACGCAACGCCTGTGACATCAGACGTGCTTGTAAACCCACATGGGTATCACCCATTTCGCCTTCAATTTCTGCTTTTGGCGTTAATGCTGCAACAGAGTCGACGATAATGACATCGACAGCACCGGAACGAACCAGCATGTCGCAGATTTCTAAAGCCTGTTCGCCCGTGTCCGGTTGAGATACCAATAAATCATCAACATTCACACCGAGTTTGCCGGCATAAATTGGATCTAATGCATGTTCGGCATCAATAAAGGCGCAGGTTTTACCGGCCTTCTGTGCTTGCGCGATTACTTCCAATGTCAGTGTTGTTTTACCTGAGGATTCCGGCCCAAAGATTTCAACAATACGACCCATTGGCAAACCACCGATACCTAAGGCGATATCCAGTGACAGCGAACCTGTGGAGACAGTATCAACATCTAGTGTGCGGTTATCGCCCAGTCGCATGATAGAGCCTTTGCCAAATTGTTTCTCAATTTGACCCAGAGCGGCGGCCAGTGCTTTTTGTTTATTCGGATCCATATTCTTCTCCACAGAGCGAACTTCTTAGCTGATAGACAGCATCATACTGTCTATCCATACAGTATCAAGTGTTTTATTTACTGAATGATAACAAACCGGATAATGCTTCACGAATTGCCTGCAATCTGACTTGTTCGCGATCGCCGGGGAACAAATAATGTTGCGCGTGCTGCCCTCCTTCGCCGGTCTGCCAGGCAATCCAGACGGTGCCAACCGGTTTTTCATCCGTTCCGCCCGTAGGCCCGGCGATACCACTGATCGCCACCGCAATATTGGCCTGAGAATGCATGAGCGTGCCAGCTGTCATTTCGCGCACCACCGCTTCACTGACCGCACCGTATTTTTCCAGCGTGCTGGCTGCAACCCCGAGCATTTGTTGTTTCGCTTCATTGGTATAAGTAACAAAGCTGCGGTCAAACCAGGCCGAACTTCCAGAAATAGCCGTGATCGCGTATGCTACACCACCACCGGTACAGGATTCCGCCGTTGCTGCCAGCCAATTTTTGGCTTGTAGCACTTGTCCAAGCCGCTGAGCTAATTCAATAATATCCTTCTGCATGCTGACTCTCTCAACTGAACCTGAATCCATTATGCTACCAGCTTCTTCTGTGCCGCAATCACTGACCACCCACACCCCAATGATGCAACAATATTTTGGACTGAAAGCACAGCATCCTGATGTGTTGTTGTTTTATCGGATGGGCGATTTCTATGAGTTATTCTTTGACGATGCACGTAAGGCATCAGAGTTACTGGATATTTCGCTGACGAAGCGCGGGCAGTCGGCCGGGCAGCCGATCCCGATGGCGGGTGTGCCTTACCATGCCATTGAAGGTTATCTGTGCCGGTTAGTGCAGCTGGGGGAATCGGCCGCGATTTGTGAACAAATCGGAGATCCAGCTACCAGCAAAGGGCCGGTTGAACGCAAAGTAGTTCGAATTATCACGCCAGGCACCCTGACCGATGAAGCGTTACTGAATGAGCGACAGGATAACCTGATTGTCGCGGTCGATTTTGTCGCCCCCTATTATGGTTTAGCCGCGATGGATGTTGCCTCCGGCCGGTTTATCGCCAATCAGTTCACCAAACAAGAAACACTGGCGGCGGAATTACAACGCCTGAACCCTGCGGAATTACTGTATTCCGAAACATTTCCAGAGCTTAGTCAACTAGGGCAGCGCCGCGGCATGCGTCGCCGTCCAGCATGGGAGTTTGAATTTAGTACAGCTTACCATCTGTTGTGTCAGCAATTTGGTACACAAGATCTGCGCGGCTTTGGTGTAGAAGAGCAAAAAATTGCGCTGCAAGCAGCAGGCGCCTTAATGCAATATGTGCGCGATACTCAGCGTACTGCCCTACCCCATATTCAAGGCCTTCGCTTGGAAAAGAGCGAGCAGATGGTAGTGATGGATGCCGCTACCCGCCGCAATCTCGAACTGACCAGTAATTTATCGGGCGGTCTGGATAACACATTAGCGGAAGTGCTGGATGCCACCGCAACGCCGATGGGCAGCCGCCTATTAAAACGCTGGTTGCATCAGCCAGTACGCAATAAAACACAGTTACAACAGCGTCAAGATGTGATCACAGAATTGCTGGCTCAGCAGATGATGCCGGCGCTGACACCAGTCTTAAAACAGATCGGGGATGTCGAGCGTATCTTAGCTCGCTTGGCACTGCGTTCGGCGCGACCTCGTGATTTGAGTCGTTTGCGCAATGCTTTCCAACAATTACCCGAATTACAGACCATCCTGCAAGATAGTCAAACGCTGCAGGAACTCGCGCAAACCATCCAGACATTCCCAGAATTGCAGGATCTGCTGGAACGTGCGGTAATTGAAAATCCACCGGTGGTGATCCGTGATGGTGGTGTCATTGCCAGCGGTTATAACGCCGAACTGGATGAGCTACGTGATTTGGAAAATGGTGCAACACGTTATCTCGAACAGCTGGAATTACGCGAGCGCCAACGCACTGGGATCAATACACTCAAAGTCAGCTATAACAAAGTGCACGGTTTTTATATTGATGTCACCAAAGCCAATGCCCATCTGGTGCCAACCGATTATATCCGTCGGCAAACACTAAAAAATAATGAACGTTATCTGATCCCAGAACTTAAAGAGTACGAAGAAAAGGTACTGACCGCTCAAAGCCGTGCTCTGGCGTTAGAAAAACAACTCTATGAAGATATTCTGGATCAACTACTGCCACATTTGGCGAAGTTACAAGTCAGTGCGGCAGGAATTGCAGAATTAGACGTATTGAATAATCTGGCTGAGCGGGCGCAGACCTTAGATTATCACCGCCCAGAGCTGATTGATGAGGCAAAAGTCATCATCAAGGGTGGCCGCCATCCCGTGGTAGAGCAAAGCCTGCAAGTTCCGTTTATTGCTAATGATCTGCAACTGCATGATCAGCGCCAAATGTTGATCATTACCGGCCCCAATATGGGAGGTAAATCGACTTATATGCGTCAAACTGCGCTGATTGTGTTATTGGCCTATATTGGTTCTTACGTTCCAGCCGCGTCGGCACAGATCGGCCCGATTGACCGTATTTTTACCCGTATTGGCGCATCCGACGATCTGGCGTCTGGTCGTTCAACATTCATGGTGGAAATGACGGAAACCGCGAATATTCTCCATAACGCTACACATCAAAGTTTGGTCTTGATGGATGAAATTGGCCGCGGCACCAGCACCTATGATGGCCTATCGCTTGCTTGGGCTTGTGCCGAGCAGTTAGCGAAAAAAATTAATGCCTATACTTTGTTTGCCACCCACTACTTCGAGTTAACGCAGTTACCCGAGCAACAGAGCAATATTACTAACGTTCATTTTGATGCCATTGAACATGGTGACACCGTAGCATTCATGCACACTGTGCAAGATGGCGCGGCGAACCGCTCGTATGGCATACAGGTTGCCGCACTGGCGGGTGTGCCTCGCTCGGTGATCAATCAAGCCAGGGCAAAATTACATGAATTGGAAAATCGCGACCATAGCGCACCAGAAGTGAAAACTAATGACGCCCCATCAGCTGCAATGCCATTGCCTTCCATCGAAGAAAATGAATTGTATAACGCATTAGATATGCTGGATCCGGATCAGCTCTCACCACGGGATGCGCTGGATTGGTTGTATAAACTCAAAGTATTAGCAGCAAAAATCCACTAAAATAATTATTGCCTGTTGACGATCTGAAAACAAAATCGCCGGACTTAATGCCGGCGATTTTTATTCTGCAATAAAACAACTTAATCAAACTGGAACAGTGTTTCGACGGATAAACCTTGCTGCGTCAGCATCTCTTTCATGCGGCGTAAACCTTCCACTTGGATCTGGCGAACCCGTTCCCGAGTTAAACCAATTTCTTCGCCCACTTCTTCCAAGGTAGCAGGTTCATAACCCATTAAACCAAAACGACGCGCTAACACTTCACGTTGTTTGGGATTTAACTGCTCCAGCCAGACAATGATACTGTGCTGCATATCATCATCCTGCGTCTGATCTTCAGGGCAATTAATGCGATCATCGGTCAGAATATCGATCAGTGATTTATCACCATCACCGGCAATGGGTGTGTCGACAGAGCAAATTTTCTCGTTCAGTTTCAGCATACGAGAAACTTCCTCTACCGGCTTATCCAGCAAAAAGGCAATATCTTCAGCGGTAGGTTCATGATCCAGACGTTGGGCCAGTTCACGTGCCGTACGCAGATAGACATTCAGCTCTTTAACTACATGGATCGGTAAGCGAATGGTGCGCGTTTGATTCATGATGGCACGTTCAACTGTTTGACGGATCCACCATGTCGCATAGGTTGAAAAACGGAAGCCACGTTCCGGATCAAATTTTTCAACGGCACGAATAAGACCTAAATTGCCTTCTTCAACCAAGTCTAATAATGCAAGACCACGATTATTGTAACGGCGGGCAATTTTAACCACGAGGCGTAAATTAGATTCAATCATGCGGTTACGGGCAGCTTCATCACCGCGTAAAGCACGACGGGCAAAATAGACTTCTTCTTCTGCTGTCAGCAACGGTGAAAAACCAATTTCACCCAGATAAAGCTGAGTCGCATCCATGACTTTAGTTATGGTGGGAGATAGCAATAATTCATCAACTGGCTCAACTTCTGCCATGTCGACATCAACATCAGTAATGTCTTCTACGTCATCAACCGGATCTTGTAAGTCCAACAGATCTAAGTCGCTATCAGCACGTTCAGTTACACTCATGGCCCCCTCCTTGAGCTCCACAAAGTGTCTGATGAGACATGTAATGTGGAGCTATCGTTTCGGCAAATATCTCAACGGATTTACAGATTGCCCGCGGTAACGAATCTCAAAATGCAGTCTGACGTCTGATGATTCGCTACTACCCATATCGGCTATCTTTTGCCCAGCTTTAACCACTTGCTGCTCTGTTACTCGCAACGCATCATTGTGAGCATACGCTGAAAGATAATCTTCGTTATGTTTGATAATGATCAGATTTCCATATCCACGAAGAGCATTCCCCGCATAGACAACTCGCCCACCTGCTGCAGCGACCACCGGCTGACCACGCTTACCTGATATATCAATCCCTTTATTACTCTGTTCACCAGCACTAAAACCACCAACAACAGTGCCTTTTGCTGGCCAACGCCAAGTTAACAGCTTGTTATTAACTTGTTTCGCAGAATCAGAGTAATCTGTTTGATTTTTGTCAACAACCGATTTCGAATTGCTTTTTTCAGATTTCTGATCTACAGCACGCTCCGTATTAAAGGAGTCTTTTGAACCAAAAGCTGGACTGTTTGTTGCATCGGCACTGATGCCTGTAGATGTTTGTGCTGGGAAGTGAATGATCTGCCCAGGATGGATCACATAAGGTGCTTTGATATGGTTAAACGCACCTAACTCAGCCAGGCGGAAGCCATTTTTTTCTGCCAGAACCGACAGGCTATCGCCGACTTTAACTTTATGATCAGGCAAGTTTCGTGGTTCAACAGCATTAGACGGTGATGATAAACCATTAGGTAGAGCATAATGGATCACCTGACCTGTTCGCACATGATGCGTCGCATCCAAGCCATTTTGTTCTGCCAATATTCGAACATCTGCACCATACATCCAGGCAATGGCATATAACGTATCACCCGGCTTCACTGTATAGGGTGTACCGGGGACTAATTTAGGACGCTCGGTGCCCGCAGACCCGACAGGCAATACGCGAGATGGATCATTCCTAATAATTGGAGATGCACTATTACGGTATGAAGGCTTAACATTATGCTTACTACCAGCGTCTCGTACCGGTGCTGGTGTGGTATTTAATGAACATGCAGTTAATACTGCAGAAAACAGTAATATCAGAATGCAGACAACGATAGGTTGTGTTTTATAGTTACGCATGAATGCCCAAGCTGAATTAAACGTCACATTAATTCACCATGAACCAAAGGCACAAAGCGAACAGCTTCAAGCACTTCCGTTCTGGTTTTATTCCCATATTTTTCGATCAGCAACAGTTCTTGCTTATACTCACCGACGGGGATCACCATCCGCCCCCCATCAGCCAGTTGTGCCAATAATGCTTCCGGTACTTTTTCTGCTGCAGCGGTAACAATAATTGCATCAAATGGCGCTTTACTTGTCCAGCCAGCCCAGCCATCGCCATGCCGCATAGAGACATTGTGTAAATCAAGCCGCTGTAACCGACGACGAGCCTGGTATTGCAATGCTTTAATTCGTTCAACACTGTAAACATGAGGAATGAGTTGCGATAACACCGCCGTTTGATAACCAGAACCGGTGCCCACTTCTAATACACTTTGCGGATTATTTTCAATCAGCTGTTCAGTCATGCGGGCAACAATATAAGGTTGCGAAATGGTCTGACCAAAACCAATGGGTAAGGCAGTATTGTCCCATGCCTGATGCGAGATGGCTTCATCGACAAAGTAGTTGCGCGGCACACTAGCCATAGCAGAAAGCACTCGCTCATCCCGGATGCCGAGTTCTTGCAACTGTTTGATTAAAAGATAAGCCACCGTGCCACGCACGCTATTTAAACTCCCCAATCCATGATGCTAGCTCAGCAACACTGGCGTACGCCGTCATATCAACTTGTAATGGCGTAATAGAAACAAATCCATGTTCAATAGCATGGAAATCGGTACCTTCACCTGCATCTTGTTTTTCACCTGGTGGACCAATCCAGTAGACAGGTTTACCACGCGGATCTTGCATCACCAGCATTTTTTCACCGCGATGACGATTACCTAATCGGGTGACTTTGATACCTTTAATCTGCTCCAGAGGCAGATCGGGTACGTTAACGTTCAGGATCTGATCTGACGGCAGCGGATGTGTACGCAAACGAGAAACTAACAGACACGCATAATGGGCCGCTGACGCAAAATGTGTTTCACCAACCAATGATACTGCAACCGCCGGTAAGCCCATATGTCGGCCCTCAGTCGCTGCAGCTACAGTACCGGAATAAATGACATCATCACCTAAATTGGCGCCGTGGTTAATACCTGACACAACGATATCCGGCCAAGGATCCAGCAATTTATTCACGGCGAAATGCACACAATCGGTTGGTGTACCTTTCACAGAATAACGTTTTCCTTCTTCGAGTATTTCAACCCGGATCGGATTTTCCAGCGTCAATGAGTTACTGGCACCACTACGATTACGATCAGGCGCAACGACAACCACATCCCCCAGTGAACGTAAGACTTCACTCAAACAATGCAAGCCTTGTGCATTCACCCCATCATCATTACTGACCAGAATTTTCATCGCGCGTATTTTCTCTTATATTGACCAGTTCACGGATCAAACTGGTGGCATAACTACCGGAAGATAATGAAAAATGCAGCTCTAAGGCATTATCTAACCAGCGCCAGCGTAAATCATTAGTACGTAATACTGCCCGACGACGTTCTTGCTGCATGCCGGCCTTTTCCAATGCCTGCAACCAGTCGGCATGTTCAGCTAAAACAGAAGACTCCCACGCCAAAGCATCACCTTCAGCTTGGCTGATACCGCGTCCCCATAACGGCGCTGTAGTCACTAATTCGCCAAACTCGATACGCTGAGCAAGTTGGTTATTACGCACACCTTTATCGACGACCAAACAACTGTCGGAATTATTAAACATCAGGCAGTCGCCCAGCATCGGCTCTTGCAAACAGTTATCTCGGATACGGGCGGCGACAACCCGATTAAAAATATAGCTACGTGCGGCAGATAAATAGATCGCCCGTTTTTGCCGATCATGAATACGACGGCCATTAAACATATCGGCAGCAATCTGCAAATTGTTACCATCATGACCAAATCGCTGCGGACCAAAATAATTGGGAACGCCTAATTGCGAGATCTGCTGCAAGCGCAAATCTAGATCACGGCTTTGTTGAATATCTCGCAGATGTATGCGGAATAAGTTACCACGCAATACACCCGGTCTCAGCTTTTTATCGTGTCTAATTGTCTGCAAAACCTGAATATTTTCAGACTCAAACCCGCGCAGATCAGGATCTGGCTTCCCCGGTAGATGTAATCCAAACCATTGCTCAGTTATTGCATGCCGATCTTTAAGCCCGGCCCAACTGACTGACGAAAGCGGTAGACCAGTATGTTCAGACAGTAATTTAGCCACCCAAGCCGTGTTTTCGCCGGTTTTGCGAATGTGAACAAACAAATGTTCACCTTGCCCGCTCGGCATAAAACCCAGATCTTCAAATACCTGAAAATCCGCTGGTTCAGCTTTTAAAAGTGCAGACTGTGTTGGCTGACCAAAACGGTATGGCCAATTTAGGTCGAATTCATTATTCATCAGCAGCAACCAGTAAAACGACCGCTTCGACGGCAATACCTTCTTTACGACCAGTAAAACCTAATTTCTCGGTAGTTGTCGCTTTAACATTAACCTGTGACAGCTCACTTTCCAGATCAGCCGCCAAATTCAGACACATGGCTGGAATATGGGGAGCCATCTTTGGCGCCTGAGCAATGATAGTGACATCGAGATTACCGAGTTGGAAGCCACTATTTTTGACCCGCGCGAACACATCACGCAGTAAAATACGACTATCAACACCTTTAAACTGCGGATCGGTATCCGGAAAATGACGACCGATATCACCGGCAGCAATAGCACCCAATAACGCATCTGCAACCGCATGTAATACGACATCACCATCCGAATGAGCGATCAAACCTTGTTCATAGGGCACTGCTACCCCTCCCAGAATACAAGGTCCTTCACCACCAAAACGATGTACATCAAAACCGTGACCGATCCGGATCATGCTAACTCCTGTTGCTGCAGAATAAATGCCGCTAATGCCAGATCTTCCGGTTGAGTCACTTTGATGTTATCAGCACGCCCCGTAACCAGTAATGGTTTGAACCCCGCCAATTCCATAGCTGACGCATCGTCAGTCAACACCACAGACTGAGCAAGACCCGCATCTATCGCATCGGCCAGTTGCTGAGTTGGAAACATCTGCGGTGTTAATGCATGCCAAAGATGGCCACGTTCAACGGTTTGTTCAATATGCTGCTGTGGATCAGCACGTTTCATGGTGTCTTTGACTGATACAGCCAGAATCGCACCATCTTCACCGCGCGTTACAGCCGCCAGTAAGCGATCCAAATCAGCATGGGTGATACAAGGGCGAGCGGCATCATGCACCAACACCCAATCGGTTTCGACACAAGCTAAACCATTTAATACCGAAATTGCCCGCTCAGGGCCGCCGATGGTGACCTCAATTTTAGGATGCGTTGCCAAAGCCAATGCGGGGAAATAATGATCATCGTCCGCAATCACCACCACGATCTTTTCAATCTGTGGGTGTGAAAGTAAACGGGTTAACGTATGTTCGATGATCGTCTTATCGCCTAATGGCAAATATTGTTTCGGCTTATTAGCTTGCATCCGGCTTCCCCGGCCTGCAGCGGGCACTACGGCAGTAAATGTCTGCATGACTTAATCACTCTTCGGTAGTGAACTATTCTTGTTTTGCCCAGCACTGTCGCGAGGCAGTACCCGGTAAAAAGTTTCTCCGGGTTTAATAAAACCCAAATCATTTCGAGCTAATTCTTCAATAGCTTCAAGGCCACTTTTAAGATCTTCAATTTCTTCTTTAAGTAACATATTACGCTCTTGCAGCTTCTGATTATCAGCCTGCTGGCGTAATAAATTTTCTGAGACTTGTCGATACTCAACGAGTCCGTTTTTCCCGAACCAGAGCTGGCGTTGCACCAACGCCAAGACAACCATCAGGATAAGGGTAAACAGGCGCATGTCGTCTCCTCCTGGAGACATAGTTTCCCACATTCCACCATAAAAGAAAGCCCCGCCAATTGGCGGGGCTTCATCATTTTTTTAGCGAAAACAGGAATTAAGCCTGACCTTTCACTTCTTTCAGACCGTTGAACGGTGCTTTAGCGCCCAGAGCTTCTTCGATACGAATCAGTTGGTTGTATTTAGCAACACGGTCAGAACGGCTCATAGAACCAGTTTTGATCTGGCCAGCAGCGGTACCAACAGCCAGGTCAGCGATAGTTGCATCTTCAGTTTCACCTGAACGGTGAGAGATAACTGCAGTGTAACCAGCGTCTTTAGCCATTTTGATCGCAGCCAGAGTTTCGGTCAGAGAACCGATCTGGTTGAATTTGATCAGGATTGAGTTAGCGATACCGTTGTCGATACCACGTTTCAGGATCTTGGTGTTAGTTACGAACAGGTCGTCACCAACGATCTGGATTTTTTTACCCAGTTTCTGAGTTTGGTAAGCGAAGCCTTCCCAATCAGATTCGTCCAGACCGTCTTCAATAGAAACGATTGGGAATTTGGTAGTCAGGTCTTCCAGGAAGTCAGAGAAACCGTTAGAAGTGAAGATACGACCTTCGCCTTTCAGGTTATATTCTTTCTTCTCAGCATCGTAGAATTCAGATGCAGCGCAGTCCATCGCCAGAGTAATGTCTTTACCCAGCACATAGCCAGCAGCAGCAACAGCTTCAGCGATAACTTCCAGTGCTTCAGCGTTAGATTTCAGGTTAGGAGCGAAACCGCCTTCATCACCAACTGCAGTGTTGTAGCCTTTAGATTTCAGAACTTTAGCCAAGTTGTGGAACACTTCAGCGCCCATGCGAACTGCTTCTTTCAGGGTCTTAGCGCCAACTGGCTGGATCATGAATTCTTGGATATCTACGTTGTTGTCAGCGTGCTCGCCACCGTTGATGATGTTCATCATTGGCAGAGGCATAGAGTAAACACCTGGGGTACCGTTCAGCTCAGCGATGTGAGCGTACAGTGGCAGGCCTTTAGCAGCGGCAGCAGCTTTAGCGTTCGCCAGAGACACAGCCAGGATTGCGTTAGCACCGAAGTTAGATTTGTTTTCAGTACCATCCAGGTCGATCATGATCTGGTCGATAGTAGCTTGATCCTGAGCGTCTTTACCCAGCAGGGCAGCAGCGATTGGGCCGTTTACAGCAGCAATTGCTTTCAGAACACCTTTACCCAGGAAACGAGCTTTGTCACCGTCACGCAGTTCCAGTGCTTCGCGAGAGCCGGTAGATGCACCAGACGGAGCAGCTGCCATACCAGAGAAACCACCTTCCAGGTGCACTTCAGCTTCAACAGTAGGGTTACCGCGTGAGTCGATGATTTCGCGAGCAATCACTTTGACGATTTTAGACATATTATCAATCCTCGTTTTAAGAAATAAACAACAAACAAAGTTATAAAATGCAGTTGCCGCAATATGCCACAACCACGGTTATTGTCGATTAATTTAAGTGTCGTTTCATGTATTCACCCGCGGCTTTAATGAAGCCTTCAAACAGCGGATGTCCGTCACGAGGTGTAGAAGTAAATTCCGGATGGAACTGTACTGCTACGAACCATGGGTGATCTGGATTCTCTACAATTTCCACCAGTTTTTTGTCTGCTGACAAACCGGTCACTTTCAAACCTGCCGCTTCAATTTTCGGCAACAGGGTATTATTTACTTCATAACGATGACGGTGACGTTCCTGAATGGTGTCGCTACCGTACAGTGCACGAACTTTAGAACCTTCCACCAAATGACACAGTTGTGAACCCAAGCGCATAGTGCCACCCAGATCAGAACCTTCAGAACGCACTTCTACTTTACCTTCCTCATCGATCCATTCAGTGATCAGACCAACGACCGGATAAGGTGTGTCGCGTTTAAATTCGGAAGAATGGGCTCCGTCCATGCCGGCAACATGGCGCGCAAATTCAATCAGCGCAACTTGCATTCCCAGACAGATACCTAAATAAGGAATTTTGTTCTCACGTGCATATTGTGCCGCCAGAATTTTCCCTTCCACACCACGCTCACCGAAACCACCAGGCACCAGGATCGCATCCAGATCTTCTAATACTTCCAGACCTCGGGTTTCCAGATCTTGCGAGTCGATGTAGCGGATGTTGATGCTCAAGCGGTTTTTCAGACCCGCATGTTTCAGTGCTTCGTTGACTGATTTATAAGCATCTGGCAGAGAAACGTATTTACCCACCATACCAATGGTAACTTCACCAGTTGGATTCGCTTCCTGGTAAATAACCTGTTCCCATTCGGACAGATTCGCTTCACCACATTGCAGGCCGAAACGGTCAACTACCAGTTGGTCCAGACCTTGTGATTTCAGCAGTGCCGGGATTTTATAAATAGAATCAACGTCTTTCAGCGAAACAACCGCACGCTCTGGCACGTTACAGAACAGCGCGATTTTCGCACGTTCATTCGCCGGGATCGCTCGGTCAGAACGACAAATAAGAATGTCTGGCTGGATACCGATCGACAGCAGTTCTTTCACAGAATGCTGGGTCGGTTTAGTTTTCACTTCACCAGCGGCGGCCAGATATGGCACCAAGGTCAGATGCATGAACAGCGCGTTGTTACGGCCGATATCCACAGCTAACTGACGAATGGCTTCCAGGAATGGCAATGATTCGATGTCACCGACTGTACCGCCGATTTCAACGATAGCCACGTCATGACCGGCAGCGCCAGCAATCACGCGCTCTTTGATCGCGTTGGTGATATGCGGAATAACCTGAATAGTTGCGCCCAGATAGTCACCACGACGCTCTTTACGCAGCACGTCGGAATACACACGACCGGTGGTAAAGTTGTTGCGACGGGACATCTTGGTACGGATGAAACGTTCGTAGTGACCTAAGTCCAGATCGGTTTCAGCGCCATCTTCCGTGACGAATACTTCACCATGCTGAATTGGGCTCATGGTGCCCGGATCAACGTTGATGTACGGATCGAGTTTCAGCATGGTTACTTTTAAACCACGCGCTTCGAGGACCGCTGCCAATGAGGCTGCTGCGATACCTTTACCTAAGGATGAAACCACCCCGCCTGTCACGAAAATATATTTAGTCGTCATGCTGAACCTGAAGAAGTTTAGGAATCACGCAGATGCGTGCGGGAGAAACAGACGGGATGAAATTATACCGCAAGCCCCCGCTCCTAACAACGGCAACAGGATACTCATTTGCATTGAGAGGAGTCTTGCGTTGCGTCAACTTCACTTCAATTGTTTAACTTGTTGCCAAACGGCTTCTAATTCATCCAAAGAACACTCTTTTATTGAACGACCCTGTGACTGAATTATGTGTTCCACCGCACGGAAACGCCGTTCAAATTTATGATTTCCGGCCCGCAGGATCTTTTCCGGCTCAAAACCCAGGTGACGAACCAAGTTGACATTGGCAAACAGCAAATCACCCAGCTCTTCGCCAAGCGCCGCTTTATCATAGTCAGCACGGTTGATCTCGGCCATGACCTCATCTAACTCTTCATGGATTTTTTCAATTACCGGCGGCAGCTCATGCCAGTCAAAACCAACCGTCGCACAGCGTTTTTGAATTTTGTTGGCGCGCATCAATGCCGGTAAATTGTGAGGAATATCATCCAACACACTGGTGGCTTGCGCGTCTTTTTCCTGTCGCTCTTTGGCTTTTTCCGCTTCCCAATTCGCACTTACTGCAGCAGTATCAGCAAACTCTTTACCCGCAAAGACATGTGGATGGCGGCGTACCAGCTTTTCGCTAATGGTACCTACCACATCCTGAAAATTGAACAGACCCTGTTCCTGCGCCAATTGCGCGTAAAACACCACCTGAAACAGCAGATCACCCAGCTCAGATTTAAGCCCGGTGAGATCGTTTTGCTCAATGCTATCAACGACTTCATAGGCCTCTTCGATGGTATAGGCCGTCAGACTCTGCAAGGTCTGTTTTTTATCCCACGGGCAGCCATTTTCTGGATCGCGTAATTGCTGCATTAACGCCAGAAGATCTTGCATCGAATATGTGTGCGACATGAGAGTACCTTGACAGAAAAAACCGCCGCAGAGAAACTGCAGCGGTGAGGATAACAAGTTAATTACAGACGTTTGGCGTTGACGACATCGTTCATCTGGTTGATTTTCGCCAACATCCGGTTCAGTGTTTCAATATTGTAGATTTCCATATCAATATCGATGTCAGCTGTTTGCTGTTTGACGTTGGAACGGCTGCGCATGCCTAAGACATTAATCTTTTCATTGGCGATGATGGTCGTAATATCCCGCAACAAACCGGAACGATCGTTAGCCGTGATCCGCACCGTCAACGCATAACCGCCGGAGTAATTCTCACCCCAAACCGCATCAATGATCCGCTCAGGGTTGCGACGACTCAGCTCTTTATACTGTTCGCAATCTTCACGGTGAATGGAAATACCACGCCCTTGGGTGATAAAACCGGTAATGCTATCGCCCGGGATCGGTTGGCAGCAACGCGCAACGTGTGTCATCAGATTACCCACACCTTGCACAACAATGTGCCCCTTACCCGGTTTCACATTTTTCATCCGGTGCTGGGTTTTATTTTCTAGCTGTTCCCGCAGACGGCGATCTTCTTCTTCCGCCGTCGGTTTATTCAGTTTCTGCTCCAGGAAGTTCATCAACTGATTAATACGCACTTCACCAGAACCTAAACCAGCCAGCAGATCGTCAAACTCCATCAGGCTAAGACGGGTATAAAACTCTTTGACGGTCGCCGCCAATTCATCACGGGAGAGATGAAAACCGTGGCGATCGATCTCTTTATCCAGCAACTCTTTACCGGCCAGAATGTTCTTATCGCGATCCAACTTACGGAACCATGACGCCACTTTGGCGCGCGCACGGCTGGTACGTAAAAAGGCCAGATTCGGATTCATCCAGTCGCGGCTGGGGTTTGGCTCTTTTTGCGTAATAACTTCGATCTGATCGCCGGTTTGCAGCTGATAGGTAAATGGCACGATGCGGCCATCAATTTTGGCACCGATACAACGGTGACCAATCATGCTGTGTACCTGATAGGCAAAATCCAGTGGTGTCGCACCGGCAGGTAAATCGACCACATCGCCTTTCGGCGTAAAGACGTATACCCGCTCTTCGAATACTTGCGTGCGCAATTCATCGACCAGCGAGCCGGATTCAACCATATCTTCCTGCCAGGCCAGCAATTTACGCAGCCAGGCAATACGCTCTTCATAGGCGGAATCTTTACCGCCTTGCATGCCTTCTTTATATTTCCAATGCGCCGCGACACCCAGCTCGGATTCCTGATGCATTTGCTCAGTTCGGATCTGGATCTCGACTGTTTTGCCTTCCGGCCCCAGCACCACGGTATGAATCGACTGATAACCATTCGGTTTCGGGTTGGCGACGTAGTCATCAAACTCGCGCGGAATGTGATGCCAAAGGGTATGGATGATCCCCAGCGCGGCATAACAATCCTGCAGGCGTTTGGTGACCACACGCACGGCACGCACATCGTAAAGATCGGAAAAATCGAGATGTTTTTTCTGCATCTTGCGCCAGATGCTGTAGATGTGTTTTGGACGCCCATAGACTTCTGCATTGATGCCGGCATCTTGCAGTGCGTTTTTGGTATCTAAAACAAATTGCTGGATATAACGTTCACGATCCAGTCGTTTTTCATCCAGCAATGTCGCGATCTGTTTATAGGTATCTGGGTGCAGATAACGGAACGAGAGATCTTCCAATTCCCACTTCAGCTGACCGATACCGAGTCGATTCGCCAGTGGCGCGTAGATATTGGAGATCTCTTTTGCCACCATAACGCGGGTTTCTTCGGTGGCATTTTTCACTTCGCGCAAACAGGCGATACGTTCGGCCAGTTTAATCACCACCGCACGCACATCTTCCACCATCGCCAATAACATGCGACGCACATTATCGACCTGTGTATCCGAAACATTGGCGGTATTGAGATTTTGCAGAAAGCGGATCGCATCGATATCGATGACACCTTGCAGCAATTTACTGATGACTACGCCATAGTCCGTTGCTGCCTTGGTCACCGTCAGATAACCAGGTTCCAGCAGCGGGTATAACACCGCTGCTTTCAGCGTCTCCATATCCATGTGTAACGTCAGCAAAATACCGATCATTTCGGCACTGCGTTTGGATAAGCGCTGCTGTTCGCTCTCGTCCTGAATTAAGTTATGACAATACTCAAACACCGAGAACAACGCCTGCTTATCTGCCTCGGGCAGATCCAGCGTTGTCATCCACTCGTTTAAGTCAAAACCCGTTTTCAGGTGAGTATCACGAACCGCAACCATGAGACGTTCGTCCTTATTATTTTCGTTCAAACAAGAAGAGAGATTCAACATGCCCGGTATGCGGGAACATGTTCAATAACCCCCACTGCTTCAAGGTGTAACCCG
>JAQUHG010000247.1 GCA_028683735.1 Tolumonas sp.
CCAGCCTGCGCCATGGCAAGCCAACCTGCACTAATCAAGGCAGCAACAACAAAATAGCTGTAACCGGCATAACCGCTTAACGTCAGCATTAATGTCGCTACTGCAAACGCCAGAATATAACGGAAGATGTGATTTTTGGTAACAGAAATGCCGTATTTCACCGGCAACACCGGTATCGATGCCGACTGATAATCTTTAAAACGGAATATAGCAATCGCATAAGAGTGCGGCATTTGCCATAAGCTGAAAATCAGTAACAAGATCAAAGCAGCCATATCAAATTGATTACTGACGGCGCAATAACCAATCACCGGCGGTGCCGCCCCCGACAAACTACCAATCAGCGTGCCATATACCGACTTGCGTTTTAGCCAGAGACTGTACAACCCGACATAAACCACAAACCCCATAACCGCGAGTAAAGCCGCCAATCGATTGGCCACAATATCCAGTAAGGCAATACCGACCAGACCTAACACAGAGGCATAAATCAGTGTCACTTTCGGCGATATTAAACCCTGCACCAATACCCGGTTTTTGGTACGTTCCATGATGCGATCAATATCTTGATCGATGTAATTGTTAAAAGCACAACCTGATGCGATCACCAGCGAAACACCGGTGATCGTAGCCAGAAACAGGGGCAAATCCAGGCTTCCTTTGGAAGCCAGGAAAAATCCACCAATCACGGAAACTAAGTTACCAAAAATAATTCCCGGTTTAGTAACGAGCAGGTACTGCTTGATCATGTTATCCGCTCTTTATTGAACCATCATATTGGTATTGAGGTGGAACATGATCCACAACGAGCCTACCACCAAAATAGCGATGATCAGCACCGTAAACACAAACGCGATCAGGTTCCATCCACCTTCTGACGATGAATTCATGTGTAAGAAATACACCAGCTGCACCAAGATCTGCGCCAGCGCTAAACCGACAATCACATACAAGATGGTGGTATGTGATTCCCCCGGATGCATCACCATCCAGAATGGGATCACCGTCAGAATCACCGATAATATAAAACCAACGATGTACGATTTTACGCTGCCGTGACTCGCACCACCGTGATGTGTTGATGAATGACTCATGGCATAACTCCCATCAGGTAAACAACGGTAAACACACAGATCCAGACAATATCAAGGAAATGCCAGAACAGACTCAGACACATCAGACGAGTGCCATTTTTTGCCGTCAGACCATTTTTCACAATCTGCACCATCAGCACTGCCATCCAGATCAAACCGGAAGTCACGTGCAAACCGTGTGTGCCCACCAGCGTAAAGAACGCCGATAAGAAAGCGCTACGGTCCGGGCCATAACCTTCATGGATCAGATGTGCAAATTCATTTATTTCCATGCCGATGAATGCCAGACCAAACAGGAAAGTAACACCCAGCCACTTCATGACTGAGCTTTGATTTCCCTTATTCATCGCCAACATCGCCATACCGTAGGTAAAGCTACTGATCAGCAGGCAGAAAGTTTCTACTAATACATAAGGCAGTTCAAAAATGTCTTTCCCACTTGGACCACCAGCAATGCTGGTCGACAAGACTGCATACGTCGCAAAAATACTTGCGAACAAAATGCAGTCACTCATCAAGTAGATCCAGAAACCAAACACCGCATTTGCACCTGCATCATGATGCTCATGCTCGTCTGTGTGTGCAGATTGATGATTCAATGTTTCAACCGACATGTTTCACCCCTGCCTGTTTGATATTTGCAAAATGTTCATTTTCAGTTTTTGTCACTACGTCTACCGGCACGTAATAGTCCACATCATCATTAAATGAATGCGCAATCCAGGTAATAACTACACCTAACGCGCCAACGATAGCCAGCCACCAGATGTACCAAATCAACGCAAAACCCATTACCAGACTAAACAGGCCAATTAAGACACCCGCACCGGTGTTCTTAGGCATGTGAATTTCCTGATACTTCGCCGGTTGTTTATAAGCGATGCCTTTTTCTTTCATATCCCAGAAAGCGTCCAGATCGTGAACCTGCGGCACTTCTGCGAAATTATAGAATGGTGGAGGTGATGAGGTTGCCCATTCCAGCGTACGGCCACCCCATGGGTCACCAGTCAAATCACGGTTTTTGTTACGATCTTTGATACTAACGGCCAGTTGCAGTAACTGGGTCAGAATGCCGCAGAAAATCAGCACGGCACCAAACACCGCCACCAGCAATAAATTGTGATATGACGGATCGATGTTCTGACTCAGACGACGAGTCATCCCCATAAAGCCAAGGATGTATAAAGGAACGAAGGCGAAGAAGAAGCCGGTGATCCAGAACCAGAACGCGGTTTTGCCCAATTTTTCATTGAGTTTGAAACCCATCGCTTTCGGGAACCAGTAGTTGAAACCGGCCAGATAACCGAACACAACCCCACCGATGATGGTGTTATGGAAGTGCGCAATCAGGAACAAGCTGTTGTGTAACACGAAGTCTGCGCCAGGTACCGACATCAGAACACCGGTCATACCACCTAATGTAAAGGTGATCAGGAAGCCGAGCGTCCACAAGATAGGCGTGCTGAACTCAATACGACCGCGATACATGGTAAACAACCAGTTGAAAATCTTCACCCCAGTTGGAATAGAGATAATCATAGTGGCAATACCAAAGAATGCGTTGACGTTCGCACCGGCCCCCATGGTGAAGAAGTGATGCAACCAAACAACAAACGACAGCACGGTGATCGCGACGGTTGCCCATACCAATGAGGTATAACCAAACAGACGTTTTTTACAGAACGTGGCGACAACTTCAGAGAAAATACCAAATGCCGGTAATACCAGAATATAAACTTCCGGATGGCCCCACGCCCAGATGAGGTTGACATACAACATCTGGCTGCCACCCATATCATTAGTGAAGAAATGGGTACCGATATAGCGGTCTAAAGTCAGCAGTGCAATCGTCACCGTCAGGATCGGGAATGCCACAATAATCAGAATATTGGAACACAGCGCAGTCCAGGTAAACACCGGCATTTGCATCATTTTCATGCCTGGTGCACGCATTTTCAGGATCGTCACGAAGAAGTTAACGCCCGTCAGCAACGTACCAATCCCCGAGATCTGGAGACTCCAGATCCAGTAATCGACCCCGACGCCGGGGCTGTACTCCTTACCGGATAACGGCGGATAAGCCAGCCAGCCGGTTTGCGCGAATTCGCCAACACCCAGCGAAATATTGATCAGTGCCACACCGACCACAAACAGCCAGAAACTCAGCGAGTTCAGGAATGGGAAAGCCACATCACGCGCGCCAATCTGTAACGGCACCACGATATTCATCAACCCCACCATAAACGGCATCGCCATGAAGAAAATCATGATCACACCGTGCGCAGTAAAGATCTGGTCATAATGATGTGGCGGCAGGAAACCTTCCGACCCGGCAGATGCCATAGCGGTTTGCGCACGCATCATGATTGCATCGGCAAAACCACGCAGTAACATCACCATCGCCACGATGATATACATCATGCCGATCTTTTTATGGTCAACGGAAGTCAGCCATTCTTTCCACAGCCAAGTCCATTTTTTGAAATAAGTAAGAGCCGCTAGCGTCAGAATGACACCCAAAATGATGCCCGCGACGGTCACCATAATGATGGGTTCATGATATGGAATTGCTTCCAGCGTTAATTTTCCAAACATCATTTATTCTCCAGCGCCTGAATGAGCGGGCATAGGCATGGCTTGCTCCATATCCATCGCTTGATTCATCTTCATATCCTCATTCATATGTTTTTCCATATGCGAGTCCGAACCCATAAACTTGTTAATAATGTCCTGATAGAGGTTAGGCTTAACCGTCGAGAAATAAGTCACCGGATTATTCTCTGTCGGTTTCGCCAATTGCTCATAATCTGCAAGCTGCAAGCTTTGTGGCGACTGTTTAACCTTAGCTACCCATTGCGCGAATTTCTCTGGTGAAGTGGCATAGGCATTAAACTTCATGCCAGAGAAACCTTTACCGCTGAAATTGGCTGAAATGCCTTTATAAGTGCCCTCTTCATTGGCAATTAAGTGCACTTGATTCTGCATCCCTGCCATCGCGTAGATTTGACTACCTAATTGCGGAATGAAGAAAGAGTTCATCACTGAACCCGAAGTGACTTTAAATTGCACAGGCACATTGGCAGGGAAAGAGATTTCATTGACGGTCGCAATACCTTGCTCTGGATAGATGAACAACCATTTCCAATCCAGAGAAATCGCTTCAATCACGATAGGTTTTGCATCTGAAACCAGCGGTGCACGCGGATCTAATTTATGCGTTGTATTCCAGGTCAGAATCCCCAGAAACACAATGATAATGCAGGGAACAGTCCAGACGACAAACTCGATTTTATTGGAATGTGACCAATTTGGCGTGTAAGTAGCGTTTTTATTGGAAGCCCGATATTTCCAGGCAAACAGAAACGTCATGATAATGACTGGTACTACAACGATCAGCATCAACCAGGTAGCCGTCAGGATCAGGGATTTTTGCTCTATCCCGATAGTGCCTTTCGGATCAAGCACCGCCATATTACAGCCACTTAGCAATAATGCTGTTGCTGATGGCAATAGCCACCAAAACCTATTTTTTCTCATCTAACAACCCCATCAGAACGATATAGCACATTTCCTATGTGTATGACTCTATTCTATGGGTCAGGTGTCAGTTTGCAAAGCTTGTTAACAAAATGTTGAGAATTCTTTGTATTTTTATGATCTTGGT
>JAQUHG010000026.1 GCA_028683735.1 Tolumonas sp.
AACCGTAAGGTGAACAAAGTCTCTGAAGGTCGCCCGCACATTCTGGATCGTATCAAGAATGGCGAGTACACCTTTATCGTGAACACCGTTGAAGGTCGTGTAGCGATTGCTGACTCGAAACAACTGCGTCGTGGCGCACTGCAGCATAAAGTGTCTTACACTACGACACTGAATGCCGGTTTTGCTTCTTGTCTGGGCATGGCGATTGATGAAACCGCTAATGTCAGTTCAGTACAAGAGCTGCATCAACGCGTTAAAGAAAGCATGTAATTCTGCTGTAACTGCTTAATAATAGAAGCCCGCACTACGCGGGCTTTTTTTTAAGGTTTTTTTGATGTCTTCTGTGTCTGATAAATCATCGGTTCTGCTGCCTGTCTGTTTAATTATTATTGCGATGATTTCTGTGCAAAGCGGAGCTTCACTGGCGAAATTACTGTTCCCGTTGGTTGGCGCGGAAGGTGCAACGTCATTACGTCTGGGTTTTGGGACGTTAGTGTTAACTCTGGTTTATAAGCCGTGGCGCACGCCAATGACGCCGGGGAGTTTGTTGCCCATGCTGGTTTATGGCTTGGTATTGGGCGGTATGAATTTTCTGTTTTATCAATCGATAAAAACACTGCCGCTGGGTATTGCGGTGGCGCTGGAGTTTACCGGCCCGTTAGCGGTTGCGATTTTTTCTTCCCGTCGCCCGATCGATTTTTTATGGATCATACTGGCTATGTTGGGGTTGCTGGTTTTACTGCCCATTTTTGCCAACCATGCGGCTATTAATTTAAAAGGGGCTCTCTATGCGATCAGTGCCGGCGCATGTTGGGCTTTGTATATTGTGTATGGGAAAAAAGCCGGCATCAAAAATGGTCAATCAACCGTTGCTATCGGCACTTTGATTGCGGCCGTTTTCTTTTGTCCGATCGGCATTGCACAAAATGGGTTGGCATTGTTCCAGTGGTCGATTTTGCCGATTGCGCTCGGTGTGGGGATTTTATCAACCGCATTACCTTTTTCGCTGGAAATGATGGCATTACGGCGTATTCCTTCCCGTACCTTTGGCACGTTAATGAGCTTAGAGCCTGCGGTAGGGGCGCTCTCCGGTTTGATCATTTTACAGGAGCACCTGACGTTGCAACAATGGGGTGGCATGTTCGCGATTATGGTGGCATCGGTGGGGGCTACGCTAACAATTAAACCGATACCCAAAAAGAAAAAATGACGAGCATCGGATGACCGTAAGATAGAAAGAGAAAGCCCGCATCAGCTATTGTGCGGGCTTTACTTTTACAGATGATTCAGATCTTGTATGGCATCGAGAACCATACTGGTACCCACGGTGATCAACAGAATATCACCTGCGACACGGACATATTTTTGCCCTGCGGGTGGAACGCCAAGGCTAATGACAAGCTGTGGTGGCAAATCGTAATAAATAACATCGCTTGGTAATGGGCGGCCCACATGCCATTTCTTGGCGATCCCGGGTGGTACACAACCATTATGTTTTTTCGCTAAGCCAGGAGGGCATCGGTCTGAATGGAAGCTGTCATCATAATATCGACGCACCACATCACGATGATGCGTATTGAAATAAATATTGACCGATCTTTCTTCACCGCGAGCCTGATCCCGATCGATGCCTCTTTCAATTCTATCGTTGTGTTGTTTGTTCTTATTTTTGCGCCATTCCAATGGATTATCCATTTTCTTGTCATTCCAGTCCGGCTTATCGGCAAACGCAGGGCTTGAAGCAATAAAGACGGCAATACACAAGAAAAGCGGCCATTTTTTGTTTAAGGGAAATTGCATGAAAGATCTCCTGTCATCTGCACTCACTTTATAATATTAGAACACTGCAGCGATGATCTTCATGTATTCAAACACGATCTTAAATTTATGCTTGATACGCTTTAAGAAAAACAGTGATAGCACGTTCTACGACGGCAATGAGCAGTTGTTCATCCACTTCGGTTAATACACCAAGTGCATAAAGCTCTACGACTTCGGCTTCTATTAACGCTTTTAAATGCATGGCACAAATACTTGCATCACAGTTGATCAGCCGTTGTTGTTCGATCTGCTGTTGCAAATAATTACTCACCAGTAACCAGCCTTTTTTTGGCCCGTTCTCATAGAAATGGCGGCCAATATCTGATCGATCAGCTTCGTTAATCGCCATCTTACGGATCGCCATAATATCGGGTGCCAGTATGGAGCTGAGATAATGCAGACCAAAATTCAGTAGGGTAGAACGAATGTCGTTTTCTTCCTCTAAGAGCTTAAATGCTTCGGCGATTTGTTCTGTGGCCGATGACTCCATGACGGCGGCAAAGATCTCTTCTTTAGAACGGAAGTAGTTATACAGCGTTGCTTTGGAACCGCCGACCCGACTGGCAATTTCTGACATAGATGTATTTTCAAAACCTTGTTTGCTGAACGCTTCTTTTGCTACATCCACGATCGCCTGTCGGCGGGCTTCACTTTTAACGCGCATATCTGGTTACCAATAATGAACTTACCTGTTTAGTTTTACTTGACGGAGGCGTGCTGTCAAGGATATAACTAAACCGTACAGTTTAGTTATGAGGTTTGATCGTGAAATATAACCATGCAGCATCCGTTAAAGAAAGGCTGTTACGATCTCCGTTTGTGATCGTTCCGGTCGCCGCACTGGTGATGAGTGCTTGTGCACAAGCACCAGATCACCCGTTGAGCCAAATGAGTAAAACCAGTGATTTAGCATCATCGCAATCGCTGGCGTCAGAGCAAAAAGGCAGTTGGCCAGATAACAAGTGGTGGTTGCGTTATCACGATCAACAACTCAATCGGTTGATGGAAGAAGCACTTTCTGATTCGCCGTCGTTGAAAGCGGCAGAAGCTCGATTGCGTAATATGGCGGGGGTTGCAGAGCAAATTGGCGCGATCCGTTCGGTACAAGTGGGCGCAGCGGCTTCTGCATCCGAGTCTAAAGTCAGTTATGCCTATCAAGCTTATATGCCGCCACATGATTGGAATGATTATGGTTCGATAACGGCCAATTTCAGTTATGACTTCGATTTTTGGGGCAAAAACAAGGCTGCCGTTGCGGCAGCAACGACCGATTTATCAGCGGCTGATGCGGAAACACAATCAGCAAAATTAATGATTCAGACCTCGTTAGCACAAGCTTATGCCGAATTGGCGCGTCTGTATCTCAATAAAGATACCGCGCAAAGTGCAGCAGAGATCCGCACTAAGACTGCAGAATTAATGACAAATCGCTTTAATAACGGCTTGGAAACACAGGGTGCGGTTAAACAGATGCAAGCACTGAAAGCCAATGCTGAAGGCGAGTTGTTAGCGGTGGAAGAGTCGATTCAGCTGCAAAAGAATGCGATTTCTGCCTTATTGGGTAAAGGGCCTGATCGTGGTTTAACACTGCAGCGCCCGACGGTTGCGTTGAATGAGGCATTCAGCCTGCCTGAGAACACCGGCGTTAATATTTTAGGGCATCGTGCGGATGTAACTGCTGCTCGCTGGCGTGCTGAGTCTGCGGCAAAACGTATTCATGTTGCTAAAGCACAATATTATCCCGATGTTAGCTTATCGGGCTTTATTGGTTATCAGGCATTTGGCCTGAATAATTTGACTCGCTCTGGTAATGATGCTGGCAGCATTGGCCCAGCCATATATCTGCCACTGTTTACAGGCGGCCGTTTATCTGGGCAGCTCACGTCGGCAGAAGCAAACTACGAAGAGTCGGTGGCAAATTATAACGCCACACTAACGCAGGCACTGCACGATGTGGCAGATGTCGTTACCAGCTCGAAAGCATTAAAGGCACGGTTAGCCAAAACAGAAGAGGCTTATCAAGCAGCCAAGTCAGCTCACCAGATTGCGGATAATCGCTATCGTGGTGGCTTGGCTACTTATCTGGATGTGTTGACTGCGGAAGATGCCATGCTCAATACACAGCGTGCCTTGGTGAATTCGCAAGCACGCTCTTTCTCACTGGATGTGTCATTGATCCACGCGCTAGGCGGTGGATTTGATGCATCAAAATCCTAATTTGAATTTCAGGAAATTTGATTATGTCTCAAATGAATATTGATGTCACTGCTGATCAGTTAGGAGATGATTTCGACGCACCACGCGCGACAGCATCACGGAAAAAAGGCTTCGTTTTGTTAGCCACTGCGATTGCGTTAGCGGCGGGTGGGTGTGGCGCTTATTACTACTTTATCGGCTCACGTTACGTCACGACTGATAATGCTTACACTGCAGCGGAAATTGCGGAAGCTACACCTGCGGTGGGCGGTATTGTGCAAGTAGTGAATGTTGTTGATACACAGCATGTGAAGAAAGGCGATGTGTTGGTGCAACTCGATGACACCGACGCGAAATTAGCTCTGGCACAAGCAGAAGCTGATTACGGCATGGCGAAACGCCGTGTTCGCAGTTATCTGGCTAATGATGAAGGTTTAGCGGCACAAGTAAATGCACGTGAAGCGGATGAAAAACAGGCGCAAGCTCATTTGGCCGCCGCGAAAGCTGATTTTGCAAAAGCTCAGCTTGATTTGAAACGTCGTGAAGCGTTGGTGCAATCCGGTTCTGTCTCTGGGGAAGAGCTGACCAATGCGCGTAATGGCTTGATTCAATCGGAAGCCAACTTGAATGCAGCTAAAGCCGCCGCTGCGCAAGCAGTTGCGAATCGTTTATCAACCATTGGTTCGAAAAAAGCCAATGCAGCACAGATTGTTGATACTACAGTGGATACAAACCCAGAAGTTCGTTTAGCACAAGCTCGTTTAGAACAAGCTAAGGTCGATTTAGCCCGCACCGTGATTAAAGCGCCAGTCGATGGTGTGGTTGCTCGTCGTCAGGTTCAGGTTGGTCAGCGGGTGCAAATCGGTGCGCCATTGGTGAGCGTTGTGCCTCTGCAAGATGTTCACGTTGATGCCAACTTCAAAGAGGTGGAACTGCGAGACGTGAAAATGGGGCAACCTGTTGAAGTGACGGCTGATATCTATGGCGACAAAGTGATTTATCACGGTGTTGTCACTGGCTTAGCGGGTGGCACTGGTTCAGCGTTCTCGATGATCCCAGCACAAAATGCAACGGGGAACTGGATTAAGGTTGTTCAGCGTCTGCCTGTGCGTATCACACTTGATCCTCGTGAGCTAGCGGCTCGCCCGTTGCAGGTCGGTTTATCGATGGAAGCGACTATTGATACCTCGAAATCAGAAAACCGTGATGCCGTTGCTGAAAATGCGACTTCATCATCTGCTCGTCAGGGCTAAGGCGGGAGCATGAGTCAAGTTGCTCAACATAACTCTTCTAAACATAATTATCCTCAACCCTTATCAGGAGGTGCGCTGGCTCTCGGTGCGATCTGTCTGGCAATGGCAAACTTTCTGGCGATATTAGATACCACCATTGCGAACGTGTCGGTGTCTAATATTGCGGGCAGTTTAGGGACATCGACCAGTCAGGGCACCTACGTGATCACCTCTTATGCTGTGGCGGAAGCGATCTCGGTGCCGCTGACCGGCTGGTTATCATCACGCTTTGGCGCACTGCGAGTGTTTGTGACCTGCCTTATCATGTTCGGGATCTTCTCGACGCTGTGTGGTATGGCAACGAGTATGAACATGCTGGTGCTGTTCCGCGTGTTTTTAGGGTTTTCTGGCGGCCCGCTGATGCCGCTGTCACAAACGCTGATGATGCGGATCTTCCCAAAAGAGAAAAGCCATGCGGCGATTGGGATCTGGAGTATGACCACGCTTGTTGCACCGATCATGGGGCCAATATTGGGTGGAATTATCTGTGATCAATACAGTTGGCCTTACATCTTCATCTGCAAAACGCCATTCGCCATTATTGCGGCGCTGATGTGCTGGAAATTGCTGCAACGCTTTGAGACACAAACCGCAAAATCTCGTATGGATGTCGTGGGGCTTGGGTTGTTGGTGGTGTGGGTTGCCGCACTGCAGATCATGCTGGATGAAGGGAAGGATCACGACTGGTTCGAATCGTCCCGCATCATTACATTAGGTATTATTGCTGTGATTGGGTTTGTCGCTTTCCTCATTTGGGAATTGACCGAACGTAACCCAGTAGTGGATCTGAAAGTGTTCCGGCACCGTGGTTTTACTACCAGTATGATGACGCTTTCGCTCGGGTTTGGCGCCTTCTTTGGCATTACGGTGTTAACGCCACTTTGGTTGCAGATCTACATGGGTTATACCGCCACAATTGCAGGCTATTCCACCGCTATGATGGGGGTTTTGGCGGTGTTTTTAGCGCCGGCGATCGCCAATTTGGCAACGAAAATTGACCCTCGACCCTTGGTGTTTTTAGGTGTGCTATGGCTAGGCGGGTGGACATTCTTCCGCAGCTTTGGCGATATGAACATGACCTTCTTCCAGATCAGCTACCCCATGTTTTTCCAAGGGATTGGCATGCCGTTGTTTTTCGTGCCACTAACGGGGATTGCACTGGGTTGTGTACTCGATCGGGAAATGGATTCCGCTGCAGGGTTGATGAACTTTATCCGAACCTTATCGGGCGCTTTTGCAACCTCAATGGTGAACACCACGTGGGAAAATCAAACCCGCTATGTTCACTCTGAGTTGGCTGGCCTGACTGATCGCGGCGCGCATGCAACAGGTGCGATGCTGAACAGTGGCATGCAGATGGGGCAAGTTCGTGGTTCGATGGATTGGTTGCTACAAGGGCAAAGTGTCATGGTCGCTACCAATCAGATTTTTATGGCAATTGCAGTTATTTTCAGTGTTGCTGCCTTTGTTATCTGGTTTGCACCCAAACCGAGGGTCGTTGATACATCCGCGGTACATTAAATCATCGTCATCTTTTAATTTGTGGGTGTTTTTTGCGGCCTTTGGGGGCCGCTTTTTTATGGCAGCGCGATGAACAGAGCGCAATGGCGGCAATATCTCTGTCGATGTGACTGAAATTTTTTTGCGACACATTCACGGTTTTCTCTTTTGTCTATGGTGAAAATTAGTTGTTTTGTACACAAACCAATACCACGACCGAACGCGGCACTATCTGATATTCAACAGTTCGCACATCAGTATATTCACAGCCTAACGGCGTAATATCTGCGGGCGGTAATAATCCGGTATCGCATACTCGCTGCCAATGCCCTTGTGGATAATGCGGTGGGGTTGGCAACGTCACTGTCAGTGGTTTCCACCAGGCATTAAAAAATGCGTAAACATCGGCACCATGACCCGGATCATAAGCGGTTAAGCCCAGCGCGTGTGAATCTTTGCTCCAGTCAGGCTGAAATGGCAACACGCCATGCCAATCCATTTGAGCGCTTTCCAGTGCTTTGGCCAGTGAAAAAAAGGCGTGGGGTTCTTCCTTTAAAACTGAGCGATAGCGCATTAATTCGGTCACAAAACGCAACATTTCACGACCGTGCAATCCTGGTTGCCAATTTAGCCAGCTGGTTGGGTTATCTTGGCAATAGACATTGTTGTTACCCGATTGCGTTCTGAGCATTTCATCGCCCATTTGTATCATCGGAGTGCCGCCAGCCAGCAGATTGATGACAAAGAAATTTTTTACCTGGCGTAAACGTAGGGTATTAATTTGCGGATCATCTGTTGGGCCTTCAATGCCATGATTCCAGCTGTAATTATCATTATTTCCATCACGATTATCTTCCCCATTTTCTTGATTGTGTTTTTGGTTGTAACTGACCAGATCCCACAAGGTGAAGCCATCATGACAGGTAATAAAGTTGAGGCTCTTATACGGATCAGAATATTGCGGATGGTAAATGTCAGGGCTACCAATCAGCCGGGTGGCGAAGGCTGATACCATGCCATCATCGCCTTTAATAAACCGACGCACATCATCGCGAAAGCGGCCATTCCATTCCCGCCAGCGATCACCGACCATTTTACCAACCAGATATAACCCGCCGGCATCCCAGGCTTCAGCAAAAAGTTTGGTATCAGCGAGTGAGTAGGCGTTATCGATAGTGCGTATCGTGGGCGGATCGTTCATTGGTTGTCCGTAACCATCGCGGGATAAAATCGCTGCCAGATCAAAGCGGAAACCATCAACATGCATCTCTTCGCGCCAGAAACGCAGGCTATCGGTGATCATCTTTTTGGTCATCGGATGCGAAGCATCTAATGTGTTACCGCAGCCGGAATAATTGGTGTTGCGATAATTTTCATCCAGCGTATAAAACGCATCATTATCCAGCCCACGAAAGCAGATCACGGGGCCATCGTCCCCACCTTCTGCCGTATGGTTATAGACAACATCCAAAATGACTTCGATATTGGCTTTGTGCAGCGCTTTCACCATATCGCGAAATTCAGTTAATACGCCTAGGTGCGAGCCAACGCTAGAATACTCAGCATGCGGGGCAAAAAAGCCCATCGGGCTGTAGCCCCAGTAATTGCTTTTCCCCGGTCGGGCATCTTGCGGGTCAAACTGAAAGACTGGCAATAATTCGACTGCGGTAATGCCTAATTCCTGCAAATAAGGGATTTTGCTGATCACACCAGCATAGGTGCCACGTAAATAATCAGGCAAACCGGATGACGGATCTTTGGTGAAACCACCGACATGCATTTCATAAATCACCGAGCGGGAGAGGGGGTGGCGCGGGTAATGATCATCTTCCCAATCATAATGCCGTAGATCGACCACCACGTTTTTGGCGCAACAGTGCAGATTACTACCCGGTTTTGCTGATAGCTGGCGGTCATAATTTTCTGATAAAACGATACGTTGCCCGTAGGGGTCTAACAGCACTTTTTCCGGGTCAAAGAGTGTGCCGGGTGCGTTTGAAAAAGCCTCTTTGACTCGCCAGGCATAGAGCTGCCCAGCTGTGACTCCGGCGACATGTACATGCCAATAATAGCCAGAGCGATATTGCTCTTCCGACAGTGTGATAATGTCAGGTTGTTCATCTTTTTCGGAATGGAACAGCAGTAGCTCCATGGATTTTGCCAACCGACCCCAGATGGCGAAATTGGTGCCGTGGCCTTCAGGAGTAGCGCCTAGCTGACGGCAATGTCCGGCAGAGAGTTTTTTAGGGGAAGAAACCATGGGTACTCCTGCGATGAGCTATTAAAATAAAAAGCCCGCAATCGCGGGCTGACGAAATATTGTAATCCGGCTCTAAATTTCTGGTAAATTCTCGCGCCAGCCGTGAAATTCACTGATGGCGTTAGATACCATCTGCTCTTCCCTTACACCAAACGGATAGCCACTTTGTACGCACATCTTTTTGGCTTCTTGGTAAGGTGAGTTGTAGCCCTCGAGGGTGTCGAATACGTGGGATTTGATCCGGGTATAGTCAACTCTTTGCATGGCCGCTCTTCCTCTTGCAGTAAGTACCGTTAGTTTTGACAATACTTGAAATAAAAAAGTTCATTAAACAAACAGAAAAAACGCCCCAATAGGGTTCTAATGAATAACTCTAAAGAAAAAGCAGAGCTATATGGGAAATACTTGTTCATTTTGTGAACAAGATCGTTGCTGAATCGAGACACAATGTTTATAGCAAAAGAGCAGTGGTTTTAACCACTGCTCAGGTCAGTTATTGCACAGGAAAGAGTAGTTTTGCGACGTCGCGGAACTGACTGGCAAAGTGGAATGAGACACCTTCTTTCACATATTCCGGCAGCTCTTCCACATCCCCCTGATTGGCTTCCGGTACGATGATTTGGTGGATACCAAGCCGTTTAGCGGCAATGACTTTTTCGCGTACCCCGCCAATTGCCAGCACATGCCCTGTTAACGTTAATTCGCCAGTGATGGCAAAACCCTTCACCGGCGCTCGGTTTAACGCCAAAGAGAGCAGGGCACTGGCCATGGTGATACCCGCACTTGGCCCATCTTTTGGGGTCGCGCCTTCCGGCACATGCAGGTGAATGGCGGCTCGGTCATAAAACTGCGGATCAGCCCCCAACTCACGTAAATGGCTGCTGATAAAGCTATAAGCCAGCTCGGCAGACTCTTTCATCACATCACCCAGCTGGCCGGTCAGTTTAAAACTCCGGCCTTGCTGGTGAACAACACTGGCTTCTATCGGCAAGGTGGCGCCACCGAGTGATGTCCATGCCAAACCGGTGATAATACCCACACCGCTCAGATTTTTTTCTTTGCGGAATACAGGGCTGCCCAAATAATGTTCTAGTCCGCTGGCTTTCACATTGATCTCTTTGGCATCTTCGTTCAGCAGTTCAACGACAGATTTACGCACAATTTTTGCCAGCTGTTTTTCCAGATTACGCACACCGGCTTCACGGGCATATCCATTGATGATGCCTTTTATGGCCGCATCGGTGATCTTTAATTTGCCGTTCGGTACACCTGCACGTTCCAACTGACGTGGCCATAGATGGTGACGGGCAATAGCCAGTTTCTCTTCTGCTAAATAACCGGATAGACGGATGGTATCCATACGGTCTAATAACGGGGTTGGGATCGAATCCAGCGTATTTGCTGTGCAGATAAATAAGCATTTCGACAGATCAAGACGCAAATCAAGATAGTGATCGAGGAAGTTAATATTTTGCTCGGGATCGAGCGTTTCCAGCAATGCAGAGGCCGGATCGCCCTGATGACTGATGCCGATCTTATCGATCTCATCGAGCATAATGACTGGGTTCATCACCTGACACTCTTTTAATGCCTGCACAATTTTTCCCGGCATCGCACCAATATAGGTGCGGCGATGCCCTTTGATCTCAGCTTCATCGCGCATGCCACCCACACTAAAGCGGAAGAAAGGGCGATCTAAACTGCTGGCAATGGAATGACCAATCGATGTTTTGCCAACACCGGGTGGGCCGACCAGCAGCATAATGGCGCCACTGATAGCATTTTTATACGCACCTACCGCTAAGAATTCGATGATGCGATCTTTGACATCAGTCAGACCATCATGGTCCTGATCCAAGATCTTGCGGGCCTTTTTCAAATCGATATGCTGTTCTTTTTCTACGCCCCACGGCACCTGGCTGATCCAGTCGAGATAATTACGGGTCACCGCATATTCCGGCGATCCGGTTTCCAGAATTTGCAGTTTTTTCAGCTCTTCATCGAAACGACTCTGTACCGCAGCCGGTATTTTTTTATCTTTCATCCGGGCATTGAAGCCTTCTACTTCTGCCGTTTTATCGTCTTTTTCCAAGCCTAATTCTTTTTGGATCACTTTCAGTTGTTCATGCAAAAAGAACTCACGCTGTCGTTCACTGATGGTTTTGTTGACTTCCTCGCGGATCTGCGTCTGCAGCTTGGCAACCTCAATCTCTTTTTTCAGGATCGCCAACGACTTTTTCATACGCGGGATCAGCAGCGAGGTGTCCAACACCTCCTGTAATTCTTCGGCACTGGCAGTGGTGATTGCTGCCGCTAAATCAGCCAGTGGGGACGGGTCATTTGGGCTGAAACGGTTCATGTAGTGTTTCAGCTCTTCGCTGTATAACGGGTTGATCGGCAGTAACTCTTTTAATGCGCCGATCAATGCCATGGCATAGGCTTTGATTTCAGTTTCTGATTCGTCCTGATCATTCTCCATATAACGGACTTCGACCAGATAGGGTGGTTTATCAGTAAGCCAATTGACGATTTCAACTCGTTGCACCCCTTCTGCCACGAACTGGATCTCACCTTCACCACTACTGGCTTGCAAAATTCGCACAGCACAGCCGGTTTTGGGCACGATATCTTTTAGTGGAATGGCATCACTTACATCATCGCCAATACGGAACAGGGCAACCATTTTATGCGCAGTATGGGCGACACGTTCGATGGTTTTGCCCCAAGGGTTTGCCTGGATCTGTACCGGTAAAACTTGGGCCGGAAGGAAAGGGCGGCCTTGAATAGGAAGAATGTAAAGCTGTGCTGGCCGTTCCTGACCTGGGACGATCAGTCCGGTTTTAGGATGTACTTCTGCTGCTGTTGATTCGTTTTCAATGCTCATATCACGCACCTGTTACAGTAAATGATGATTTTAAAATAAGGTCAGGAATGCGATTTTCAATATAAGCATAGTCAAAAACTCTAGTACAAATGCAGAGTTAGCTCAGACTGTGACGTAATGCGAAACTTAGGCTGGCGGAAATTAAAATGAAAGGCCGCTTATGGCGCGGTTAAAACGCCATAAACGGTGGGAGTTGCAGGTTTCAGACGTGAGCTGTTTTGGTTGTGGCAATAGGAAGCACTTGCCCATCCGGATTTTCTTGCTCTAAAACAACATCAAATTTCCAGATGTGATGCAGGTGTTTCATCACTTCCTGTGCGGAGTCAGCCAACGGAATGCGGTTGTTAGCGTAATAGCGCAAAGTAAGGGTGCGATCACCACGCAGATCGACGTTATAAACCTGAATGTTGGGTTCATGTTCGCCAAGGTTATATTGCGCCGACAGTTTGTGTCGAAGCTTGCGATAACCCTCTTCGTTATGAATCGCCGCGACTTCAATAAAATCTTTCTGATCGTCGTCTTCAATCGCAAACAGATGGAAATCACGCATCACTTTCGGGCTTAAAAACTGGCTGATAAAACTCTCGTCTTTAAAGTTTTCCATTGCATAGTGCAAGGTATCTAACCAGTTACTTCCTGCGTAATCCGGGAACCAGGCACGATCTTCTTCGGTCGGGTTTTCGCAAATCCGGCGTAGATCCTGAAACATGGCAAACCCTAATGCATACGGGTTGATGCCGGAATAATAAGGGCTGTTATACGGAGGTTGCGCAACGACGTTGGTGTGATTATGCAGAAACTCCAGCATAAACCGATCACTCAGTTTTCCCTCGTCATACAAGTGATTGAGGATGGTGTAATGCCAGAAGGTTGCCCAGCCCTCGTTCATTACCTGCGTTTGTTTTTGCGGGTAAAAATACTGGCTGATTTTACGCACGATACGAATAATTTCGCGCTGCCACAGCTCCAGCAAAGGGGAGTTTTTTTCCAGAAAATAGAGAATGTTTTCTTCCGGTTCAGCGGGGTAGCGTTGCCCTAATAATGCATCATCTTCCTGTTGGCGACGTTTTGGCAGTGTACGCCAAAGTTCATTCACCTGACTTTGCAGATATTCTTCACGACGCTTTTGCCGGCGTCGCTCTTCTGATAACGATAATTTTTGCGGGCGTTTATAACGATCAACCCCGTAACTCATGAGTGCATGACAAGCGTCTAACAGGCTTTCGACCTCATCGATGCCATATTTTTCTTCGCACTGAGTGATGTAATTACGGGCAAACACCAGATAATCAATGATGGAACTGGCATCAGTCCAGGTCTTAAACAGGTAGTTATTTTTGAAGAACGAGTTGTGCCCGTAACAGGCATGCGCGATCACCAACGCTTGCATGGTGATGCTGTTTTCTTCCATCAAATAGGCAATACAGGGATCAGAGTTGATGACAATTTCGTAGGCCAAGCCCATCTGACCGCGTTTGTAATGTTGCTCCGTGGAGATAAATTTTTTACCAAAAGACCAGTGGTGATAACCAATTGGCATCCCGACACTGGAATACGCATCCATCATCTGTTCTGCGGTAATGACTTCAATTTGGTTCGGATAAGCGCTGAGTCGGTAATGTTTTGCGACACGCGCTATCTCCTTCTGGTAAATATCCAGTAATTCAAAGGTCCAGTCTGGCCCATCGGGCAGGGTTACTCTGCTGGCCTCTTTAACCATGGCTTCGGCTTCGCTCATGCTCCCTCCTGCTCTAGGCGGCTTGTTTTTTAAATAGTTCGCGGAACACCGGATAGATATCTTCCTGCTTGCGAATATTCTCCATAGCAAAATGGGGGAACTGTTTAGCCAGCTCTTCATATTGGAACCACAGGCTTTGATGGGCCCGTGTGGTTATTTCGATGTATGAGAAATAACGAACCCACGGCATGATTTGATCTTCCAATAACTTGCGACAATGCGGTGAGTCATCCGCCCAGTTATCACCATCGGAAGCCTGTGCCGCGTAAATATTCCATTCATTGGCCGGATAACGGCTGTGCATGATCTCGCTCATCAATTCCAGAGCACTGGAAACAATGGTGCCGCCGGTTTCCTGTGAATAGAAGAAGTCGTGTTCGTTTACTTCTTTCGCTTGTGTGTGGTGACGAATAAAGACCACCTCAACGTTTTTATAGGTTCGGGTTAAGAACAGATAGAGCAGGATATAAAAGCGTTTTGCCATATCCTTTGTTGGTTGATCCATTGAGCCGGATACATCCATCAGACAGAACATGACCGCCTGACTGGATGGCACAGGCCGCTTCACGAAATTATTAAAGCGCAGATCGAAGGTATCGATGAAAGGAACTGCCTCGATCCGGCGTTTCAATTCAGCAATTTCTTTTTCCAGCAACAGCCGTTCGCTGGCATCTTCTTCACTGTTACCTAATGCGGCTAACTGTTCTTCTAACTCGGCTAACTGGCGTTTTTTACCGGTCTGCAACGCCACGCGACGGGCCAGTGAATTTTGCAATGAGCGCACAATGTTGATGTTGGTGGGCACACCATTTGCCGTGTAACCGGCACGCACATTTTTGGTTTCTACCAGTTTGGTGATCTGATTTTTCTCCATATTCGGGAGTTCCAGATCGTCAAACAGCAGATCAAGATATTCGTCTTTCGAAATTTCAAAGGTAAATTCATCGGCACCTTCACCGCTGTCACTGGCATCACCACTGCCGCTGCCACCTTTACCGCCACCGCCTTCCGGACGATCGATATGTTCTCCGGTCACAAATCGGTCATTACCCGGATGTACCATTTCACGGTGCCCGCCTTTTCCTTGATGAAAAGTGGGTTCGGTGATGTCTTTGGTAGGAATGCGAATGTTCTCGCCGCTTTCAATATCTTGAATGCTGCGTTTGGCCACAGCATCAGACACTGCCTTTTTTATCTGCGATTTATAGCGGCGGATGAACCGTTGCCGGTTCACCGCACTTTTGTTTTTACCATTCAATCGTCTGTCGATGAAATGGACCATAGCTTTGATCTCCTCATCCACTAAGTGGATTTGCGTACACGCAGATACCACTCGGAGAGCAGGCGAACTTGCTTGCGGGTGTAACCTTTTTCCATCATCCGTTCGACGAAGTTTTCATGTTTCTTCATCTCATCGGCTGATGTTTTGGTGTTGAACGAGATCACCGGCAACAAGTCTTCGGTGTTAGAGAACATTTTTTTCTCGATCACAGCACGTAGTTTTTCATAGCTGGTCCAGTTCGGATTCCGACCGGCATTGTTCGCGCGCGCACGGAGCACGAAGTTCACAATCTCGTTACGGAAATCTTTTGGATTGCTGATGCCGGCTGGTTTCTCGATTTTTTCCAGCTCGCTGTTTAATGAACTGCGATCAAACAACTGGCCGGTTTCAGGGTCACGGTATTCCTGATCCTGGATCCAGAAATCAGCATACGTTACGTAGCGATCGAAAATGTTCTGACCGTATTCAGAGTAAGACTCCAGATATGCGGTCTGTATTTCTTTACCGATAAATTCCACATAACGCGGAACAAGGAAGCCTTTAATGAATTCCAGATAACGATCATGCAATTCTTGTGGGAACTGCTCACGTTCAATCTGTTGTTCCAGCACGTAGAACAGATGTACCGGGTTTGCCGCCACTTCGGTGTGGTCGAAGTTAAATACCCGCGACAAGATCTTAAAGGCAAAACGAGTCGACAGACCGGACATGCCTTCATCAATACCGGCATAGTCGCGGTATTCCTGATAAGACTTCGCCTTCGGATCGGTGTCTTTCAGGCTTTCGCCGTTATACACCCGCATCTTCGAGTAAATGCTGGAGTTTTCCGGCTCTTTCAGACGCGACAGAATGCTGAACTGTGCCAGATATTCCAGTGTGCCTGGCGCGCATTTGGCTTGTGCCAGTTCGCTGTGCATCAGCAATTTTTCGTAAATGTGCATCTCTTCCGAGACGCGCAGGCAATAAGGCACCTTGACGATATAAACACGGTCAAGGAAGGCTTCATTGTTTTTGTTGTTACGGAATTGCTGCCATTCTGATTCGTTGGAATGCGCCAAAATAATGCCATCAAAGGGCAGGGCGGAAAGCCCTTCGGTGCCGTTATAGTTGCCTTCCTGAGTGGCTGTCAGTAACGGATGCAGCACTTTGATGGGCGCTTTGAACATTTCCACAAATTCCATTAAGCCCTGATTGGCAAGGCATAATGAGCCGGAATAAGCATAAGCATCGGCATCGTTCTGGGCGTAATGCTCCAGTTTACGAATATCGACTTTACCGACCAGCGCGGAAATATCCTGATTGTTTTCATCACCCGGTTCTGTTTTGGCAATCGCAATCTGATCCAAAATGGAGGGGTAAACTTTTTCCACTTTGAATTTGCTGATGTCACCACCAAACTCATGCAGACGTTTTGCCACCCAAGGCGACATGATATTTTTCAGGTAGCGTTTGGGAATGCCATATTCCTGCTCAAGAATTTTGCCGTCTTCATTGACGTCAAACAGGCAAAATGGGTGATCGTTTACCGGAGAACCCTTGATGCGATAAATCGGGATTCTTTGCATCAGTGATTTTAGTTTTTCTGCCAGCGATGATTTACCGCCCCCGACCGGGCCTAACAGATACAGGATCTGTTTCTTCTCTTCCAAGCCTTGGGCTGAGTGTTTCAGATAGGCCACGATCTGTTCAATGGCTTCTTCCATGCCGTAGAAGTCATCTTTGAACGCAGGATAACGTGACAATATGCGGTTAGAAAAAATCCGGCTGAGGCGTGGTTCCAGTGCCGTATCGACCATTTCTGGTTCACCAATAGCCAGCAACAGGCGCTCTGCAGCGGAGACATAGCAAGAACGGTCATTACGGCACAACTCCAGAAATTCCTGAAGTGTGTATTCTTCTTCTCTGGCAGCTTCGTAACGGCGCTGATAATGATCAAAAATACCCATAGCTTCTCCCCCAATACTGAGATGAGTCCCATTATTTATGGGGCTACATGCATCTGTTTCATTTGTAAGCCTAGACGACATTTTGCCAATGGTGTCAGAAAGTCTTCATAAATCCTGTAGTTGCCGACCATTAAGCAGTGCCATCTGGTACAAAAAAACACATTCCGAATATTCTGTAGCTATTGTTGTGCCACTCCGGCTACTGAATGTCAAAAAATAAACAAACATTTAACGACTAATAGCTATTTACGTAACGAGGAGGAAAACAGGTCAAATAATCTGCTGATTTTTGATAGGAAAAGATAAAAAAAGCCACCGCAGAGGGCGATGGCTTAGGCAATTATGAGGTTTGATTACGATTATGGTGCAATCAAGCGATGTTGCATGGTTCCAGATGCCAGATTTGACGAACGTAATCCTGAATCGAGCGGTCAGAGTTAAATTTGCCCACTGATGCAGCATTAATGATCGCCATTTTGGCCCAGCCTGCTTTATCACGATACAGTGTGTCTATACGCTTATGGGCTGCATCGTAAGAAGCAAAATCGGCTAGTGTCAGATAAGTGTCGCCCCAATCAAGCAATGATTTTTTGATCGATTGCAGCTCACCTGGGTGACCTGGCGTGAAGTAGTCCGTGTCCAGCCAATCCAGAGCAGATTTGATTTCTGGGTTCGCATAGTAATAATCCCAAGGGTTATAACCTTGCGCTTTCAGACTCTTCACTTCTTCAACGTTCAAACCGAAGATCACACAATTATCTTCGCCGACCTCTTCTGCGATCTCGATGTTAGCACCATCCAACGTACCAATCGTGATAGCACCGTTCATCGCCAGTTTCATGTTACCAGTACCAGACGCTTCATAACCGGCGGTTGAGATCTGTTCAGAAACATCGGCTGCCGGGATCAGTTTTTCTGCCAGACTGACGCGATAGTTTGGCATAAACACGACTTTCAGTTTGCCGTTGATCCGCTGATCAGCATTAATGCGTTCACCAATTTTATTGATGGCATAAATGATGTCTTTGGCCACACGATAACCCGGTGCTGCTTTTGAACCGAAGATGAATACACGTGGGTGCATATCATATTCAGGGTTCAGCAGCAGACGACGGTAGAGCACTAAAATGTGCAGCAGGTTTAATTGCTGACGTTTGTACTCATGCAGACGTTTGATTTGAATATCAAAAATAGCCTCAGCACTCACTTCAATACCGGTTTCTGCCTTAATGACTTTAACCAGTTTTTCTTTGTTGTGACGCTTGATATCCATGAATTTCTTCTGGAATGCCGCATCATCCGCATGTTGGGTCAGCTGTTGCAGTGCATCCAGATTTAATGGCCATTCCGTACCGACGGTTTCGGTAAACAGATTTGCCAGCTCCTGATTACAAGACAGTAACCAGCGACGCGGGGTGACACCGTTGGTGACATTGCAGAATTTATCCGGCCAAAGCGCATTAAATTCTGGGAACAGATCTTCTTTCACCAGTTTGGAATGGATTTCCGCCACACCATTTACTTTGTGCGAAGTAACAACACAAAGGTTTGCCATGCGCACACGACGCGGGTTGCCCTCGTCAATGATAGAAAGTTTGCGTTTCACATCATTGTCACCCGGCCATTTTACGTCGACTTCATTTTTCAGGAAGTAAGCGTTGATTTCATAAATGATTTCAAGATGACGAGGTAATACCTTTTCAAACAGGTAAACCGGCCAGGTTTCCAGCGCTTCCGGCAACAAGGTATGGTTGGTGTAAGAGAATACTTGCTTACAAATATTCCATGCCACTTCCCATTCCAGACCTTCATCATCGATCAGTTGGCGCATCAGTTCAGGGATGGCGATAGTCGGATGCGTATCGTTCAGCTGAACGGCGATCTGAGCCGCAAAGTCTTTGAAGTCGGTATGCGTGCGTTTATATCGACGCATAATGTCTTTCAAGGAACAGGCACAGAAGAAATATTGCTGCACCAGACGCAACTCTTTACCCGCTTCCGTTTCATCGTTTGGATAAAGCACTTTGGAAATAGTTTCTGCTTCGGCTTTTTCTTTTTGTGAGTCGATATAACCACCGTGGTTAAAGACATCCCAATCAAAGAATTCAGAAGCACGAGATTCCCACAAACGCAGAATGTTTACGGTCTGAGCACCAAAACCAACGATCGGAATATCCCAAGGTACACCTTTGATCACTCGGCCTGGGTGCCATACTTTGTGTACTTTGCAATCTTCGCCAAACACGGTTTCTACATAACCGTAGAGTGGAATTTCCTGCACAGATTCCGGGCGGCAAATTTCCCACGGGTTGCCGTATTCACGCCATGAATCAGGACGTTCAACCTGACGGCCATCGCGGATCTCCTGACGGAACAAGCCATGCTCATAATGCAGGCCATAACCCAGAGCGGGATAACCCAGCGTTGCCAGTGAATCAATAAAACAGGCAGCCAAACGACCCAAACCGCCGTTACCGAGCGCCATATCCGGTTCTTCTTCGCACAGATCAGTCAATTCCAGACCGAGTTCTTTCAGTGCGGCGTCACATGTTTGATAAAGCCCTAAATTATGCAGGTTGTTGGCGGTCAGTCGTCCCATCAGGAATTCGGCTGAAAAGTAGTGCACGGCACGCGTGTCTTTTTTGAAGTGCGTCTGTTGTGTGCTGGTCAGTCGGTCGAACAGCATCTGATTGATAGTGGCGCAGGTCGCCATCCACCATGCTTGTTTGCTTGCTTTCTTTTCACTGGTGCCCAGTGTGGTGCGAAGATGGTGAACGATCTCTTGCTTAAACTCATCCTTGTCCAGTGCAAACAGCTGTTGCTCCAAAGGATTCACCATAGCGATTACCTCTTTTTAAAACCAGTTAAGTCTTGGCCACAAAATATACAGTAAACTACATTAGCTTATTTTTTGTGTCGTGTATCGCGCGCGCTATTAGAGATTCGCATGATGTTGACCGAATGTCCTCTGTAGAATCTTCTGTATTGTTCGAGTTGTTATTCCTGTCACATATGTAATTCCCATATAATTGTTACATCACTATTTCGTATCAGGATTCCCGTTGGATATCGATTATTTTGCTGAAAACGGTCTGCT
>JAQUHG010000248.1 GCA_028683735.1 Tolumonas sp.
CAGAGTGGCGACTGCTATCGTCCATAAATGGCCTCATTGGTTAACCAGACGGCTCTAGCGTATTGGCAGAACCGGTGCGGGTCAAGCAAGAGAAGGAGCATCCACCAAGGATGCTCCAAAATATGCGGTAAATTAGATCATATTGCTCAGAATCAGTGTTCCGGCCAGACCACAAAGTGCAATCAGGGTTTCCAGAATTGACCAAGACTTGAAGGTTTCCGGAATAGAGAGGTTGAAATACTCTTTGAAGATCCAGAATCCGGGATCGTTTACATGCGAGAAAATCACACTGCCGGCACCGGTGGCAATCACCATCAGTTCAGGGCTGACACCGGTAGTCGCGATAATCGGTGCGACAATACCGGCAGTAGTCATGGCAGCAACCGTAGCAGAACCTAACGCCAAGCGCAGTGCAGAAGCCACACCCCACGCCAATACCAGCGGAGAAATTCCACTGCCGTGCATCATGGCAGCGATGTATTTATCAACGCCGCTATCGACCAGTACTTGTTTAAACGCACCACCACCACCGATAACCAGAATAATCATCGCAATCGCACTGATAGATTCAGTAATCGTCGTCATGACCTCTTTCATCTCTTTGCCACGTTGCAGGCCAAAAGTGTAAATGGCCACTAACACCGACAGCATGGTGGCAATCACGGGGTCACCAAAGAAGCTGGTATAACCCAAAACCGCAGAGCCTGCCGGCAGTGTCATTTTCGCTATTGCTTGCACCGCCATCAGAATCACTGGGATCAACGCCGTAAATACGCTGACACCAAAGCCTGGCATTTCTGCTTCTGAGAACACTTTCGGATTATATAAACCAGTCGGAATCGGTTTATCCATTTTTTTCAGTGTCATCGCAAACAGTGGGCCTGCGATAATAACGGTTGGCACGGCCAGAATAATGCCATACAGCAACGTTTTACCCATGTCGGCACCATAGACGGCTGCAATCGCAGTAGGGCCTGGATGTGGTGGCAAGAAGCCATGGGTGACAGACAAAGCTGCCGCCATCGGAACACCGACGTACAGCAACGGAATACGGGCTGATGCCGCAATGGTAAACACCAGCGGGATCATCAGCACGAAACCAACTTCATAAAACAGCGCAAAACCGACCACAAAACCAGTGATCACCACCGCCCATTGAATCCGTTTCACACCAAACCAGGCAATCAGCGTGGTAGCAATACGCTGTGCACCACCGCTGTCCGCCATTAATTTACCCAGCATGGCACCAAATGCCAGTACCAGTGCCAGACTGCCTAAGGTGCCACCGACACCGGTTTTAACCGATGCCATGACCTTTGCGATCGGCATACCTTCCATCAAACCGACGGCTAACGCCACTAAGATCAGTGACAAAAAACCATTCAGTTTAAAACGCAACATTAACAGGAGCAGCAGCGCCACCCCAACAGCAACAATGATTAACGGCATGATGAAACTCCTGTAAACGCGCTGATTGAACACACTGAATTAGAGCTCAGGATGCACAGCGGTGGTGATATTGGCATAATGAAGGTGGCTGCAAACATAGTTGTCTCTCTTAGGGTGATGGTTCGGTTTCAATTTGTGGCGCGCTTCACAAATCAACTTGTTACCGGTAACATGTTATCGGTAACATGATAAATTAAAAACCATCAACCACTGGCAATTATCAAATTTGGGACTGAGGTCAAATTATGGCAGGACAGAGCATTATTCTGATGGGCGTATCAGGTTGCGGTAAATCATCGGTCGGCGCAGCGTTAAGCCGTGCGTTAAATGCAAAATTTATCGATGGCGACGATCTGCATCCGCGCGCCAATATTCAGAAGATGGCCGGTGGAAATCCATTAAACGATGAGGATCGCGCACCATGGCTGGAACGTCTCAGCGATGCAGCTTATAGCCTGTGCCACAAGAACGAGACCGGCATCATTGTCTGTTCCGCGCTGAAGCGTCGCTATCGTGATCGCCTGCGTGAAGGCAACCCAACCATGCGTTTTATTTACCTGCATGGCAGCTACGAATTAATCGAAGCCAGAATGATGGCGCGAGCAGGTCATTTTATGCCCTCTGGCTTGCTAAAAAGCCAGTTTGACGCATTAGAAGAACCGAACGCCGAAGAACCCGATGTCTATCATGTCAATATTGATGGTGATTTAACCACTGTGGTCAACCGTTGTGTGGCCGCGTTACAGGGAGAATAACATGCATCCAGTGATCCAACAGGTAACAGAGCGTATTCGTGAACGTAGCGCTGACCTCCGGGCTGACTACGTAACACGCATGCAAGCGCAGGCTGCAGCCGGTCGCCCTCGCGGCACACTGGCTTGCGGAAATTTGGCTCATGTCGTTGCCGCGTGTTCGCATGCACAAAAAAATACATTACTGGATATGACACGCGTTAATGTCGGCATCGTCACCGCGTATAACGACCTGCTCAGTGCGCATCAGCCGTATGAACATTACCCGGAGCAGGTCAAAGCTGTGCTGTCTGCCGCCGGTCACAGCGCTCAGGTCGCCGGTGGTGTTCCAGCCATGTGTGATGGTGTCACGCAAGGTCAGGCCGGTATGGATCTATCACTGTTCTCACGTGATGTGATCGCGCAGGCCACTGCAGTGTCACTCAGCCACAATGCCTTTGATGCCACCTTACTGCTGGGGATCTGTGACAAGATCGCCCCCGGTCAATTGATCGGCGCCCTCTCGTTTGGTCATCTGCCAACGGCATTTGTACCCGCTGGCCCGATGAGTACCGGTATCAGTAATGATGAAAAAACACGCATCCGTCAGCAATATGCGGCGGGCGAACTCGGTCGTGATGCCCTGCAACAGATGGAAAATCAGGCTTATCACAGCGCCGGAACCTGTACCTTCTATGGCACGGCCAATACCAATCAACTGGTGTTCGAAGCGATGGGCCTAATGCTGCCGGGTTCAGCGTTTATTGCACCCGATAGCGATCTGCGCCATGCACTAACGAACGAAGTCGCCGCGCTTATTCCAACACTGGTGTCCGGTTCCACACAATATCGCCCGCTGTATAAGCTGGTTGATGAAAAGTCACTGGTGAATGGTCTGGTCGCGCTGCTGGCATCGGGTGGCAGTACCAATCACACCATGCACATGGTGGCGATTGCCCGTGCGGCGGGTCTGATTTTGACGTGGGATGATTTCCGCGATCTGTCGGATGTGGTGCCATTACTGGCCAAGGTTTATCCGAATGGCCCGGCTGATATCAATGCTTTTCATCAGGCGGGCGGCGTTCCATTGCTGTTACGTGGTTTAGCGAAGCGTGGTTTGCTGCATATGGATACCACTCCGCTGACGGGTAACATGGCAGATTATCTGCAACATCCGCAACTTAACGACCAGCAACTGACATGGCAACCAACGACAGTGAGTCAGGATAAAGCCGTGCTCTCCGATGACGATGCCGTCTTTAATCAAACCGGTGGTTTGAAAGTGCTGTCGGGCAACTTAGGCCGTTGTGTCATGAAAGTCAGCGCGGTTGCCGAGCAATATCACTACATCGATGCGGAGGCGGCAGTGTTCGATTCTCAGCATGATGTGGAACGCGCTTATAAAGCCGGCGAATTGAATCGTGATGCCATCATTGTTGTGCGCTTTAACGGCCCGGCTGCCAATGGTATGCCGGAGTTGCATAAGCTGATGCCGATCCTCGGTAATTTGCAAAAAGCCGGTCATAAAGTTGCGTTAGTGACCGATGGTCGTTTATCCGGAGCTTCCGGCAAGATCCCGGCTGCCATCCACGTGACGCCGGAAGCCGCCAAAGGAGGCCCGTTGGCACAACTGCAAAACGGTGATCGCATTCGTCTCGATGCCACCCATGGCACCTTGCATGTGCTCGACGATATTCGTCAGCGCCCGTTAGCCAAATCGAACCTGTTCGCGCAACACCATGGTTTAGGCCGCGAATTGTTCGGTTCATTCCGTCGCATTGTTTCCAGCGCGGAACAAGGTGCATCGATCTTATTTTCCGACAACGCTTTTTAATGAAGGATAACAGCAACATGAATTGGACACTTTCCCCTGCTACCGTATTTGCCGCGTCACCGGTTGTACCGGTAATGGTCATTGACGATCTGGCGCATGCTGTACCAATGGCTAAAGCGCTGGCTGCGGGCGGTATTACCGTTTTTGAAATTACCTTACGTACACCCGTTGCGTTAGATGCCATTCGCGCCATTCGTGAAGCGATGCCGGATGCCTTAGTGGGTGCGGGTACAATTTTGAACCCGCAACAATATGATGACGCAGTAGCAGCCGGTGCGCAGTTTATTATCTCTCCGGGCTTTACCGACAAATTACTGGCACATGCCGCAGCTCACGCCGTGCCGTTGATCCCCGGTGTCAGCACGCCGTCAGAAGTAATGACCGCACTGGATCTGGGTTACACCCATTTGAAATTCTTCCCAGCGGAAGCTAATGGTGGTGCTCCTGCGCTACAGGCTATTTCAGCGCCATTAGCACAGGTAAAATTCTGCCCGACCGGCGGCATTGGCCCGAAAAATGTCGCGGCTTATCTGGCACTGAAATGCGTTGCAACTGTCGGTGGCTCTTGGATGATCCCAGCAGATAAAGTCAAAGCCGGTGATTGGGCGGGAATTACGGCGCTGTCAGCAGAAGCAGTTGCGCTGATCAACGGCCTGAAAAAATAGTGCCCGTTA
>JAQUHG010000249.1 GCA_028683735.1 Tolumonas sp.
AGCCATCGGGCCCAAGCCGCCCATTTGCCAGTACAGCCATTGTAAAACGGCATAGCGGTCTGCGCCCTGCGTGGGTAGAAACTGGCCATGCTTTTCTGCCAGATAAGTCAAAATGGCGCCTGATTCAAAAATCGCGATGTTATTTTCGTGATCAATTAATGCCGGGATGCGGTTATTCGGTGAAATGGCCAAAAAACTGGGCAGGAATTGATCCCCTTTGCGGATGTTAATCGGGATCACCTGATACGACACATTGAGCGCTTCCAGCATCAGGGTGATTTTTTTACCATTGGGCGTGGGGGCATAAAATAAAGTATACATATCGGGCCTTTTTGAGACACAAAGAGGAGATGAATGTTCTACTTTATCGCCATCACAGCGCAGCGTAAACCGTTCGTCACGATCTGTTGATTATTTGAAACTCAGCCTATTTTCTATAAAAAAACTGGATGACCTGTTATCTGCATCACAGACAAACCATTAAGAATTACGGTGAAAAATTTCCTATCACAATATATTAACCAATGTCTGCTTACTTTAATTACGCAATAGGTTCTTTAGTTCCGTTAAATATTATCCTTGCGAAAACCTTATATAGTTTGGTTAAAACAAAAACAAGATCACACAGCAACCACACTGTAAAGGAGCAATATATATGAGCAACCTTTCACCACCATCTGTATTAGAAGATGTCGGGCAAATAAAAGCCCCTGGATTTTTTGAAAAATTAATGGATATAAAAGTCGGCGTTATTTCACTGCCAGTTTATCTCGTATTATCTTTAATTGTTATATTTGCCGCGAAAACAGGAAATCTACCCAATGATATTATTGGTGGTTTTGCTGTGATCATGGTGATGGGCGTTATTTTAAGTGAATTAGGTATGAAGTTACCGATTCTGCGAAATATTGGTGGCCCGGCGATTCTCGCATTGATGGTGCCTTCTTTTCTGGTGTATTGGCAGGTATTACCGCCTTCCGTGATGGATTCGGTAACCACCTTGATGAAGAAAGCCAATTTCCTGTATTTGTATATCGCTATTCTGGTCTGCGGCAGCATGTTGGGTATGCATCGCCAGACGCTGATCAACGGCATCACGCGCATCTTCATTCCGATGATTGTGGGGACTGCGGTGGCGGTGGCGACCGGTCTGCTGGTTGGTGTGGCATTGGGTTACAGCGTTCATCACACGATTTTCTACATTATCGTGCCGATCATTTGTGGTGGTGTCGGTGAAGGCATTCTGCCGCTCTCTATCGCCTATTCCGGCATCTTAGGTCAGGAAGCCGGCACCTTTGTCGCGCAGATGATCCCAGCAGCGGTCATTGGTAATGTGGTCGCGATCATTGCGGCGGGTTTGCTGAAACGTTTGGGTGAAAACAAGCCTGAATACAGCGGTGACGGCGTGCTGGTTAAATCCAGTGAAAATCTGGCCAACATGCCTTCTGCGGCCGATAAACCGATTGATTTCTCTATCATGGGCGCGGGTTTGCTGATGGCATGCTCGTTCTTCATCGTAGGCACCGTGTTAGCGCATTTTATTGGTATCCCAGGCCCAATCATCATGATCCTGGCTGCTGCGACAGCTAAATCATTGAAAATTATTCCAGAAAAATTGGAAACCGGCGCCTTCCAACTCTATAAATTCATTGCTGGCAATTTGACCTGGCCATTAATGGTGGGTTTAGGCATGTTGTATGTACCCATTAAAGACGTCGCTGCCATTATTTCACTGCCGTATGTGCTGACCTGTATTGCGATTGTTGTTTCGATGATTATTTCCGGCTTCTACGTAGGGAAATTCATCAATATGTATCCGATCGAAGCGGCCATTGTGACCGGTTGTCGTGGTGGTTTAGGTGGCACTGGTGACGTTGCTATTCTTTCTGCCGCTAACCGTATGTCGTTAATGCCTTTCGCACAAATCTCTACTCGAATCGGTGGTGCCGCAACCGTTATTGCAGCAACTATTCTTTTGCAAATGTGGCATTAATATAGAATTCAACTGAGAGTAAATATCATGACTATGAATGCAGTAAAACATCACAATTATATTGTTCGTGCCATTGGTGGCGAAAAAATAAAATATGTGAATGAAATTATTCACGGCATTGAATTTAACAGTGGTGAAATTAATAAAATTGAAGCGTCATACAAAGAAAATAATGACAAATCAGTGTTGGTTCATTTTCACGTCAATGATCTGACCAGCATTGCACAAATAAAAGATCATCTGGAAAATCGTTTTGGTGAATCAGATATTCAATTCATGGATGAAATAACCCATTTGCATCTGGGTGGTAAACTGGAAACCACACTGAAAAACAGCATCGACACCATGGCTGATTTAGCCAAAGTATATACACCCGGTGTGGCTCAAGTGTGTATGGAGATTGCGCACAATCCAGAACGGGCTTATGACCTGACCATCAAGAAAAATACGGTCGCTGTCGTCTCTGATGGCACCGCGGTGCTGGGGTTGGGTGATATTGGCCCGGAAGCGGCAATGCCAGTGATGGAAGGTAAAGCCGCCCTGTTCAAACAATTTGCTGGTGTGGATGCGTTCCCGATTTGTCTGGATACCAAAGATACCGAAGAGATCATCGCCATTGTCAAAGCGCTGGCGCCCACTTTTGGTGGTATCAATCTGGAAGATATCTCTGCACCACGTTGTTTTGAAATCGAAGAACGTCTGAAAAAAGAGCTGGATATCCCGGTATTCCACGACGACCAGCACGGCACGGCTATCACTGTGTTGGCGGGTTTCCTGAATGCCCTGAAAGTTTGTAAAAAGAACATTGCCGATGTGAAAGTAGTGGTGGTTGGTATCGGCGCTGCCGGTATCGCAGTATCAAAAATGCTGCTGAGCGCGGGCGTGAAAAACCTGATTGGTGTTGATCGTCACGGTGCCATTTACCGTGGTGAGCCCTACAGCAACGACAGCTGGAATGAATATGCCCGCATCACTAACCCGAATAACGAACAGGGCCCTTTATCGGCAGTGATTGAAGGTGCAGATGTCTTTGTCGGTCTGTCTGGACCGGGTGTATTGAAAGTCGACGACCTGAAGAAAATGGCCAAAGATCCGATTGTGTTTGCGATGGCTAATCCGGCACCGGAAATTGCACCGGAAGTCGCGGCGCCGTATGTCCGTGTCATGGCCACCGGCCGTTCGGATTATCCGAATCAATTAAACAACGTCTTGTGTTTCCCAGGCATCTTCCGTGGTGCACTGGATTGCGGTGCCCGGCAAATCACTGAAGAGATGAAATTAGCAGTGGCCTATGCGATTGCATCCGTGGTCTCAGACGAAGAATTGAATGAGAACTACATCATTCCGGATATTTTTAACAAAGAAGTTGTAAAACGTGTCAGTGAAGTGGTGGCTGAAACCGCACTACGCACGGGCATGGTGAAGACGCGTCGTAACAAACTCGAAAGTCTGACTGTGTAAGTAAAGGGATGTAACAGCGCACGTTCTATACTCTTAGTCAGGCTATGCTTGGCACTCAGGATGGGGTATAGAACGTGCGGGATTTAGCGGGCTTAAATTGGTAATGGAGGTAAAATAATTATCGTAACCCAAAAAGGAAAACGTCAGGTGTTCACACAAAACTCTCCGCTCAAACTACGCACCACCATCACATTACTGGTGTGTTCTGTCATTGCTGTCGTCTTGTTTGTCGTGCATTCCGTGTATCTGGCGCAATCAACACAGCAATCTAAACTGAGTCTGGAAGACAAGGCCATTGCAGTGTTACATACGCTGACAGTGACGCCCTTTGTTGCGCAAGCCTTACAAACGCCGATCTTATTACCCGCATTGCAGGACTATGTTGAACAAGTCCGCCTTCAAAACGATCTGTTATTTATTGTGGTGATGGATATGCAGGGTATTCGGCATACTCACCCTGACCCGAACCTAATTGGTAAGCATTTCATCGGTGGCGATGAAGTTAAAGCACTGCATGGGGAAGAATCTATCTCCGAAGCCCAAGGCACACTTGGTCCCTCGTTACGCCTGATTAGCCCGTTGTTTGATGCCAATCATCAACAGATCGGCGCCATTGCAGTGGGCATTTCGACGGTGAAAGTCGAACAAACTATCGCTAAGAACCGCTGGATCACCTATTGGGCGATTATTTTTGGCGGCCTGATCGGTACATTGGGCGCGTTTATTCTGGCGCGCCAGATCAAAAAAATCATGTTTGGGATGGAACCATCCGAAATCGCTGCGCTGTTGGAAGAGCGCAATGCCATGTTGCAATCGATTAAGGAAGGCATCATCGCTGTGAATGCCGATGCTCAGATCACCTTGATTAATGATGAAGCGAAACGACTGCTTCGGCAGAATGGCGAGCTGGAAAACTTGCTGCTGACCGAAAGTAGCAAACATTGGCCCGCGTTATTGCATTTACGGCAGGTGTTAGAATCCGGGCAAGCACGGCAAGATGAAGAAATTGATTTTAACGGCAGCACCTTGCTGACCAACAGCGTACCGGTGCGGGTGAATGGTCAGGTAACAGGTGCTGTTGTGACTTTTCGCGATAAAACCGAAGTCAGCCAGTTAGTGCAGCGCCTGACTGGCATCTCGCATTATGCCGAAGCCTTGCGGGTACAGGCGCATGAATTTATGAATAAATTGCATGTCATTCTCGGTATGGTCAATCTCCGCGCCTAT
>JAQUHG010000250.1 GCA_028683735.1 Tolumonas sp.
CTGGCGCACTTTCGTTGAAAAATTGAGCATACACTTCATTGAAAGCGACAAAATCATTCATGTCTTTCAGAAAACAAGTTGTTTTCATTACTGTGGCAGTTGAAGCGCCTGCAGCTTCCAGAATCGCACTCAGGTTACGCAATACTTGCTCAGCCTGCACTTTAATATCACCGGTAACCAGTTGCATAGTTTCTGGAATTAACGGGATCTGCCCAGAAGTAAAGACTAGATCGCCCAGTTTAGTTGCTTGAACATACGGACCAATAGCAGCCGGTGCTTTTTCTGTCGCAACAATAGATTTAGACATCGTTCCCTCGTAACTAGTTATCAATACTCGCTGATAGTAATACCTGCCCCAATAACGGTGCAACTCTCAGCTGCAGAAATATACTGCACAAAAAAACAAGAGGCCCCGTAGGGCCTCTGAAATATTGCTTCTGTCTGATTGATTACTCAGCGCTTAAATTACCTGCTGCATTCAGCAAATCAGCCAGATTCTGCTCCGCATCATCGGCAGTCACTACCGGCGTAGCTACAGCTTGTGCTGCAACACGGCGTTTCTGTAAGCGACCATGGTGATAAGCAAAACCAGTACCTGCTGGGATCAAGCGACCAACGATAACGTTTTCTTTCAGACCACGTAAATCATCAACCTTGCCTGATACAGCAGCTTCGGTCAGCACACGGGTAGTTTCCTGGAACGATGCTGCAGAGATAAAGGACTCTGTATTCAGCGACGCTTTAGTAATACCCATCAATACACGACGGAAAGTAGCTGGTTCTTTGCCCTGCGCGACCAGTTTACGGTTAGCGATTTTCACGCGCACCACATCAGCTTGTTCGCCTTCCAGCAGATCAGAATCACCTGGAGTAGCAATTTCGCCTTTACGCAGCATCTGACGAACGATCACTTCGATGTGTTTATCGTTGATTTTTACGCCTTGCAGACGGTAAACGTCCTGCACTTCGTTAACGATATAGTTCGCAACTGGGCTTACGCCACGCAGACGCAGAATGTCATGAGCAGATTCTGGACCATCGGCTAACACTTCACCCTGCTGAACTTTTTCACCTTCGAACACGTTCAGGTTACGCCATTTCGGAATCATTTCCTCATAGGCTTCACCACCGTCAGTCGGCGTGATCACCAGACGACGTTTACCTTTGGTTTCTTTACCGAAGGAGATCGTGCCTGAAATTTCCGCCAGAATAGCTGGTTCTTTTGGTTGACGCGCTTCGAACAAGTCAGCAACACGTGGCAGACCACCGGTGATATCTTTAGTACCACTGGATGCCTGCGGAATACGCGCTACTGCGTCACCGACGCTTACTTGCGCGCCGTCTTCCAGCTGAACAATCGCCTGGCCTGGCAGGAAGTATTGTGCAGATACATCAGTACCTGGGATCAATACGTCTTTACCATGGCTATCAACCAGTCGAACGGTTGGGCGCAACTCTTTACCTGTTGAGGTACGTTCGTTAACGTCCAGAACCACGATGCTTGACAGACCAGTCAGCTCGTCAGTTTGACGGGTAACAGTAATGCCTTCGATCATGTTTTCAAACTGGATACGACCCGCCACTTCAGTGATGATTGGGTGAGTATGTGGATCCCAGTTCGCAACGATTTCACCAGCACGCACAGCCTGGCCATCTTTCACTTCCAGCACAGAACCGTAAGGCAGCTTGTGGCTTTCTTTGGTCCGGCCCAGTTCGTCCATGATGGTCAGTTCCGAAGAACGTGATGTGATAACCAGCTTGCCGGCACTGTTTTCAACAGATTTAGCATTTTGCAGTTTGATCACACCGGTGTTTTTCACAGTCGCACTACTTTCAGCAGCCGCTCGTGATGCCGCACCACCGATATGGAACGTACGCATCGTCAGCTGAGTACCTGGTTCACCGATGGACTGAGCAGCGATAACACCCACAGCCTCACCATTGTTAACCAAATGACCACGAGCCAGATCACGACCATAACAATGAGCACAAATACCGAAATCAGATTCACAAGAGATGGCAGAACGAACTTTAACTCGGTCAACAGAGTTACGTTCCAGAATGTTACACCACTGTTCATCCAACAAAGTATTGTGAGCAACTAATACTTCATCTGTACCTGGTTTCAGCACATCTTCAGCGATCACACGGCCCAGTACACGTTCACGCAGTGGTTCAACAACATCACCACCTTCGATCAGCGGAGTCATCCACAGACCTTCACGAGTACCACAATCAGGTTCAGTGATCACAACGTCCTGTGCCACGTCAACCAAACGACGAGTCAGATAACCGGAGTTCGCTGTTTTCAGTGCGGTATCCGCCAGACCTTTACGCGCACCGTGAGTAGAGATGAAGTACTGCAGTACGTTCAGACCTTCACGGAAGTTCGCAACGATTGGCGTTTCGATGATTGAGCCGTCAGGCTTAGCCATCAGACCACGCATACCCGCCAACTGACGGATCTGAGCAGCAGAACCACGCGCACCTGAGTCAGCCATCATAAAGACGCTGTTAAACGATGCTTGAACTTCAGATTCACCCAAAACGTTAGTTCTTGTCTCTTTCGACAAGTTTTCCATCATCGCTTTAGACACGCGTTCATTTGCACTTGCCCAGATGTCGATAACTTTGTTGTAACGTTCGCCGGCTGTTACCAGACCAGACTGGAATTGTTCCTGAATTTCAGCAACTTCAGCTTCTGCGGCTTCAATAATTTCTTTCTTCGCTTCTGGGATCACCATGTCGTCAATACCAACAGATGAACCTGACAGCGCAGCGTAATGGAAACCGGTGTACATCAGCTGGTCAGCAAAGATAACGGTATCTTTGAGACCTTGCTTGCGGTAACAGGTATTCAATACTTTAGAGATCTGCTTCTTACCCATTGCTTGGTTAGAAACATATTTGATCCAGCGTTCTGGATGAGCAGCCAATTCCGCATGACCCGCGTCGGTCATCGGCAATGGCGGATCAATCAGGGCATACTCCATACCTTTTGGCAGGATCAACGACAGGATCGCACGACCTACGGTGGTATTTTTCAGCTCGATTTTCTCAACCAATTCACCGGCTTCGTTTTTCACATATTCGGTGATACGGCATTTCACGCGAGCATGCAGTGAAGCCAAACCAGCACGGTAGATTTTTTCCGCTTCTTTCGCGCCGGATAAAACCATACCTTCACCTTTCGCACCAACGCAGGAACGAGTCATGTAATACAGACCCAATACCACGTCCTGAGAAGGAACGATGATAGGCTCACCAGATGCAGGCGACAGAATGTTGTTGGTTGACATCATCAACGCACGCGCTTCCAACTGCGCTTCCAGCGTCAGTGGAACGTGAACCGCCATCTGGTCACCGTCGAAGTCGGCGTTGAATGCAGAACAAACCAACGGATGCAGTTGGATTGCTTTACCTTCGATCAGAATTGGTTCAAACGCCTGGATACCCAGACGGTGCAGTGTTGGCGCACGGTTCAGCATCACAGGATGTTCACGGATCACGTCATCCAGAATATCCCATACGACTGCTTCTTCGCGCTCAACCATCTTTTTAGCAGCTTTGATGGTGGTCGCTAAACCACGAGTTTCCAGCTTGCCGTAGATGAACGGTTTGAACAGTTCCAGTGCCATTTTCTTTGGCAGACCGCATTGGTGCAAACGCAGAGTCGGGCCTACTGTAATTACAGAACGACCAGAGTAGTCAACACGTTTACCCAGCAAGTTCTGACGGAAACGACCCTGTTTACCTTTGATCATGTCAGCCAAAGATTTCAGAGGACGTTTGTTAGAACCGGTGATAGCACGACCACGACGACCGTTATCCAGCAGAGCGTCAACCGCTTCTTGCAGCATACGTTTTTCGTTGCGAACGATGATATCTGGTGCAGCCAGATCCAGCAGACGTTTCAGACGGTTGTTACGGTTGATCACGCGGCGATACAGATCGTTCAGATCGGAAGTCGCGAAGCGGCCACCATCCAACGGAACCAATGGACGCAGATCCGGCGGCAACACAGGCAGCACGGTCATGATCATCCATTCTGGTTTATTACCAGATTGCAGGAAAGACTCCATCAGCTTCAGGCGTTTGGTGGTCTTTTTGCGTTTGGTTTCAGAATTCGTCTGGCTCAGTTCTTCGCGCATAGTCGCGATTTCATGTTCCAGATCTTGCGCACGCAGCAACGCCAGGATGGCTTCAGCACCCATTTTAGCGTCGAATTCATCGCCGTACTCTTCCAGCGCATCCAGATATTGTTCTTCGGTCAACATCTGACTGCGTTCGAGGCTGGTCATACCCGCATCAACCACAACAAATGATTCGAAATACAATACACGTTCGATGTCACGCAAGGTCATGTCAAGCAACAGACCGATACGGGATGGCAAAGATTTCAGGAACCAGATATGAGCAACTGGGGAAGCCAGCTCAATGTGACCCATGCGCTCACGACGCACTTTAGTCTGAGTAACTTCTACGCCACATTTTTCACAAATCACACCACGGTGTTTCAGACGCTTATACTTACCGCACAAGCATTCATAATCTTTAACTGGTCCGAAGATGCGAGCACAAAACAGGCCGTCACGTTCTGGTTTGAACGTGCGATAGTTAATGGTTTCAGGCTTTTTAACTTCAC
>JAQUHG010000251.1 GCA_028683735.1 Tolumonas sp.
GTCAATATGCTGCAATATTCGACTTACTCCGTCATTTCGCCGGAAGGCTGTGCTTCTATTCTGTGGAAAAGTGCTGATAAAGCCAGTGTGGCGGCAGATGCTATGGGCATCACGGCAACTCGCCTGAAAGAATTGAAACTGATCGATGGTATTGTGCCGGAGCCGTTGGGTGGCGCACATCGTAACGTGGATGAAATGGCGAGTTTGTTAAAACAACGCATTCAGGCTGATTTGAAAGAATTACAGCAACTGAATACGACTGAGTTGTTGAAACAGCGTTATCAGCGTTTGATGTCGAATGGTTATTGCTAATCGTCGATGATGATAAAAAAGGCGCTTAAAGCGCCTTTTTTATACCTGTTATTTCGATTATTCCACTTCTACCCGGTTCCGCCCGGCATGTTTAGCTTTATAAAGCGCAGTATCTGCGCGCAAAATTTGCGTGTCTAAGCTGTCATTAGCCCGATAATCAGCAATACCGATACTAATGGTCACACCGATTTCGCCAGCGATCTGAAGGCGGATCCGTTCAGCCAATTCAAAGGCCGCATCCGCTTTACTATCACTGATCAGCAATAAAAACTCTTCCCCGCCATAACGAACCGCCAGATCGGTGCTGCGGATCGAGTCTCGTAGAACATCAGCAACTTGGATCAGAATACGATCGCCTTGGCCATGCCCATGGTTGTCGTTATAGAGTTTGAAGTGGTCAATATCCAATAACATCAGAGAAAAAGGTTGTGCATGTCGTTTAGAGCGAGCAACTTGGTTAGCATAACTGATATCCAGATAACGGCGGTTGGCTAATCCGGTTAATGGATCGTGCAATGACAGCGCGCGAGCTTCTTCATATAAACGAATATTTTCTAAGGCCATGCCCAGTTGTCGACCAAGGGAGCTTAACAATTCGCGTTGTTGTTCGTTGAGTTGATAGCCTGTCTCTATCTGGCAACACAATACGCCGACTATTTTATTCTTAGCTAATAACGGGATGGTGATTTTACCGGCTGCAGCCCCGGTTGGGTGACACGACATTGAAACTGGCCCAGCATGTTCAATAACGGCGGATGGCAATTCACATTGATGGCAGCACGCATCTTGCAGACATACCTTGTTATCTGCGGCGTTATTCTCAAGTTCCGTCAGGCTGATGCGAACAAAATCCCGGATACCAAATTGTCTGGCGTTACATAATTTTTCACTGACTAGACGGAACAATGACTGCCAGTCATTATTTTGATTAATCAATGATTCAATACTATGAATTAAATGCAGTTCTTCATTAGTTTTTCGGATCGCACTGTCTCGTCGGGATAATTCTTCCAGCATGAGGTGTGCTTGTTGTTTTGCGGTTGTGGCTTCATCAACGGCCAGTTCCAGCTTGAGATTACTTTCCCGCAGTTCATTTTGCGCGGTCAATAATTCCTGATTGCGCTGCACCATTGATTCATACGTTGAGATCAACAGATCTAATATGCGTTGTCTGGCGGCAGAAATATGAAACCATTCGCCTTGAAAATAGATATCTGATTCTGAGGCTTCAGGGATCTGGCCATTCTTACGTAAACGGATCATCTCCAAAATACTTTCCATTCGGGATAGTAGATACGTTTCACTGTATGGTTTGGTGATGAAATGATCCGCTTTGCATTCTAACGCCAGCAAAATATCACGCGGGCTGGATAAGGCGGTCAATAACACCACGGGTAAATGAGCTGTCCGAGGATCTTTACGAATTGCAGTACAGAGTTCGTAACCATTGAGTTGTGGCATCACGATATCGCTGATCACAACGGCTGGGATATGTTGCTGCAGTGATGCTAAGGCTTCTTTACCATTGCAAGTGACTGTGACGAGGAAACCATGTTTTTCCAGAAAAAAACGTAATTGATCCGCTTGTGTTGCACTGTCTTCGACGATTAATACTGATGTACCACGATGTTTTGCTAACATAAAAGTTAATCCAACTAACATCCGATGTTATCGAATGGTGTAATAAGACTGCAGAGGGTAGATGCAATAGCTGACACGGGTAAAATATGGCTTGCGCCACCGAGTCGGATTGCTTCGCCTGGCATGCCATGCACGACTGAGCTTTCTTGATCTTGTGCAATAGTGGTTGCCCCTAAATCTCGCAATAGTTTTAATTCAGCCGCGCCATCACGCCCCATGCCACTTAACAGTATGCCAATGACAGATGAATGATAGGTTTGTGCCACTGAACGAAAAAAATGGGAAACGGAAGGGCAGACCCCGTGTTCTTTATCACTCGTGCCTAGTTTTAATCGTTTATCTTTGGTGATTTCGAGGTGTTTTTCTTCCGGGGCAATATAAACATGTCCGCCCTGCAGTGGCTGATTTTCGGTAACAACATGGATTGGCAATACACAGCTTTGGCTTAACCAACGCGCTAATCCATCGGTAAAACCGGTGGAGATGTGTTGCACAATGACAATTGGTAATGGAAATGTGCTCGGTAGATCTTTCAATATTTCTTGTAATGCTTGTGGGCCACCGGTCGAAGCACCGATAACAACAATTTTTGCCTGCGACGGTTCGGCTATTTGCGACTGAGTGGTCACTGTGTTGTTCGTGCGTTGAGTGCGTCGAACCAGTTTAACTTCTGCCATCGCGCGAAAGGTAAATAGCAGTTCGTCACGCAGACTATTAAGTGCAGCCTGATTATCCAGTTGAGGTTTAGCAATGGCCGCTAACGCACCTGCTTCCAAGGCACGAAAAGACATACTGACCTGATCTGAGCTAACAATGACAATGGGTGTCGGTTGTGTGGACATTATTTTTCGGGTGGCTTCAAAACCATCCATGTCCGGCATGATCACATCCATGCTAATGATGTCGGGTTTCAGTTTTGCGGCCATCTTGATGGCATCGTTGCCATTACTGGCAATGCCTACCACGGAAAATTCGGGATCACTGCTGAACAGGCGACTCAGTAAGTGCGCTGCGGTAGCCGAGTCATCGACAATTAACACCCGTATCATAACTGTGTTGTCCTCATCCTATGGCTAGATAAACTTGCGGATAATTTCCAGCAAGTTGCTCTGATCAAAGCTGGATTTAACAATATAGGCATCGGCGCCGACCTCAACGCCACGTTGTCGGTCATCTTGCGATTCCAGACTGGTGACCAGTACGATGGGTAAACGTGCGAACCGTTCATCAGCGCGTAACCGGGCGGTGAGCTCGAAACCATCCATCTGTGGCATCTCGACATCAGAACTTACTAAATCAAATGGTTCGGTTTGTAATAACGCCAGTGCATCGGTGCCATCAACGGCAGTTTTTACTTCGTAACCATAAGATTCCAAGACATTTTTCAGCAAGGTTCGGGACGTTATCGAGTCATCCACCACCAAAATGCGATGACGGATCGGTTCGGTTTTTCCAATTGGAATGTCGTGTACTTTAACGGGTTGCGCGTGTCCACCTTGGGCTGATTTCAGCAGGTCGCGTGCATTCAGGATCGGTAATACGGTGCCATCACCTAATAAAGTGGCACCGGCTAGATTACGAACACGGATTAGTTGCGGACCCAGCGGTTTCAGTAGCAGGTCATCTTCACCAATGACTTCATCCACGGCGAAGGCGATTTGTTCATGCTCGTTACCCAGTAATAACAGCATGCGATATTCCTGCAGATCGGCTGGATCAGCTTGCACACCTAATATTCCTGACATGGCAACGATAGGCACAATCCGTTCTTCCACCTGTAATGTTTCCCGACCTTCCACGGTATAGATATGACCTAATGGCAAGCGCAAAACCCGCACAACATTTAACGTTGGTACGGCAAACCGGTGCTCGCCTAAACGAATTTGTATACCGCGGAAAGAGGCTAAGGTGAGGGGTAAGATGAGCCGAAATTGCGTCCCTTTACCGGCTTGTGAGCTGACATCGATCGTACCGCCGAGCTTTTCTACTTTTTCCTGCACAATCGCCAAGCCTAAGCCTCTGCCGGACAGATGACTGACATCTTGTTTGGAGGAAAAACCGGAACGAAATATTAAGGGTATCAGTGCCTGATCATCTGTTTGTGCACTTTGTTCTGGTGTGATAAAGCCTTTATCTATGGCTATCTGGCGGATCTGTGGCAAATTGATCCCGGCACCGTCATCGGACAGGATAATTTCTGCTTTGCCGTTGTCGGTGTAACCTGCACTCAGCGAAATGGTGGCACGTTGTGGTTTATTGTTGTGTATCCGTACAGCGGGAGATTCAATGCCATGATCAATACTGTTGCGCAGTAAATGCACCAAAGGATCTTTCAGCTCCTGCAAGATGCGGCGATCCAGCTCCAGCGTTTCACCGCTGAGTTGAAAGGTGACCTCTTTACCTTGTTCGCGGGCAATGTCGCGAACGGAACGGGCAAAGCCTTCGGCGACAAAAGAAAACGGAAACATCAGCAGTGATTTAGCATCCAGGATCAGGTTTTCTATCATGCTACCAGCCTGACGAAAACCCTCTTCGCTGTGACGTTTCAGGTGCTGCAGTTGTTTACCTAAACCGAGTAAGGTTCGGTCGAGCTGCTGTATGCCATCTTTGTTCAGTTCTGTTTTATTCGCTTGCTCGCG
>JAQUHG010000252.1 GCA_028683735.1 Tolumonas sp.
TCTGTAACCAGCATTAAGTTATCTGCCAGATGTTCCTCGATGCGCGGTAAATTAGGTTCAATACCCACTGCGCAGTGGCAATCAAATGACGCACAGGCATCCGACAATAAATGAATACTTTCTAACACGTTATGAACCATGACCGGTTTATAAACGTTAAGTTGGAAATTTCCCTGACTGCCAGCAAACGCCACCGCAGCATCATTACCAAATACTTGTACACATACCATTGTTAACGCTTCACACTGGGTAGGGTTAACTTTGCCGGGCATGATCGATGAGCCGGGTTCATTTTCCGGGATCATCAATTCACCGATCCCACAACGCGGGCCACTGGCTAACCAACGCACATCGTTGGCAATTTTCATCAGGGCGCCCGCTAAGGTACGTAATGCGGCAGATGTTTGCACTAAAGCATCATGGGCTGATAAAGCAAAAAACTTATTTTCCGCCGCACGGAAAGGATAACCAGTGATATCTGCCATATGCGCAGCTGCTCGTTCACCAAATTGTGGATGTGCATTTAGCCCTGTTCCGACAGCCGTACCACCGATGGCTAATTCAAATAAGCCGGGCTTACTGGCATGAATACCTATCAAGGCAAATTCGAGTTGTGCCACCCATGCGCTTATTTCCTGCCCTAGAGTAATGGGCGTCGCATCTTGCAGATGAGTGCGTCCGGTCTTCACAATATGCGCATAAGCTATCGCTTTATCATTCAACGTTTTTTTAAGATGCTCGATCACCGGAATCAACTGCTGTTCCAGCTCTTCAATGACGGCAATATGCATGGCAGTTGGAAAGGTATCATTAGACGACTGTCCGCAGTTGACGTGATCATTCGGGTGAATAGGATTTTTACTGCCAACCTCACAACCACATATTTCAATAGCCCGATTGGCTATGACCTCATTCGCATTCATATTCGATTGCGTGCCAGAACCGGTTTGAAATACCACCAGTGGGAAATGTTCATCCAGTTTCCCATCCATAACCTCGGTTGCCGCTTGTTCAATGGGATCTGTGATCGTTGCTGGTAAAATACCCAATTCAGTATTCGCTTTTGCGGCAGCCAGCTTCAATATTCCCAATGCTCTAATCATGGGGCGTTGCCAGCGGAAGCGATCAACACCTATGGGGAAATGTTCAATAGAACGTTGCGTCTGTGCCCCCCAATATTTATCTGCCGGAACAGCAATGCAACCCATAGAGTCTGTTTCATAACGCACTCTGCTCATAATAATGTCCTATGTAGTATTCCTGTGTGAACTGCCTACGGAAATGATAATTAAATCTATACTGATATTAGTTCTTATCAGTGAGGACTGCCTACCATGGATATTGGATCGCACGATCTTGCCGCGTTATTTGGCCAACTAGGGCTGGAAAATGATGAGCAGAGTATTAATCGATTTGTTGAGTCTCATCAACTCACCGCAGAGATGACTTTTTTGGATGCGCCGTTCTGGAATTCATCGCAAGTTGAATTGCTGCAACAAGCATTTATGGATGATGCAGAATGGGCCGAAGCCGCAGATACATTAGCGACATTATTAGCAGCATCAGCAAAATAAAAGATAATTTATGCTGGGAAGAGATAGTGACACCGACTTTACATCGGTGTCACTTTATTTGTTGGTGAGCTTTACAGCCAACCTTTCTTGCGGAAGAAGAAATATGTACCAAACGCTGATGCCAGCATCATTCCAATAGAAACCAAATAACCAAATTTCCAATGCAATTCCGGCATGAAATCAAAGTTCATCCCATACATGCTGGCGATTAATGTTGGTGGCAGGAATACAACCGCAGCAACCGAGAAGATTTTGATCACCTTATTCTGTTGCAAGTTGGTAAAGCCCATTGCCACTTCCAGCTGGAAGTTGATCTTATCAAACAAGAATTGAGTGTGCGGTAACAACGATTCGATATCGTGTAACACCTCATCAATGGTTTTCTTTTGTTCTGATAACAGCTGTTGACGAACTGTGCGGCGCAGGAAACGCAAAGCACGACGCGTATCGTGCAAAGCCAGACGGATCTGACTGTTTGTTTCTTCCTGTTCCATCAATTCTTTTAACATTTCATGGATCTGCTCATCACTGAGCACCAGCTCTGATGTTTCTTCCAAAGTGGTATAACCATCTTCGATCAGATCAGACAAATACTCGACTTTCAGATCCATTAGCTCCAGCAAGATATCCATCGCATTTTCGATTTCCACACGGTCATGACGCATGTAATGACGCAGCAGTCGAACGATGCCGATATCTTCTTCACGGAAACTGATCAATAAATTATTACGCAGTGTGAACGACATGTTTACACCGCGAGTTTCACCGCCGATCCGTTGCGGGAACAGAGATAAAATATGCAGGCCATCTGTGTCCCAATAGAAACGTGCAGAGGCTTCAATTTCATCGAGTTCTTCTTCTTCCGGAACTTCTTCCAGAAAGAGACTACTCAGCCATTCACGTTCTTCATCGTCAGGCTTATAGGCATCCAGCCAGATGGTGCTAGCCGGTAATACATCCTGAGTTGATAGTTGAACAACTTCCAGAAGCTTATTACGCAGCATGTAGGCGGTAATCATGAGATCCCCCTTAAAAGGCTAATTTGGGGTAGGCTTTTCTGCGACGCACTATACCTTCCCTTTATTACAAAGTCAGGTCATTTAGCCTTGATTAAGGAAAATCTTCCCGTCTTTTCAGGGAATAACAGCAAGTCGCTGAATGTTTTTTAATCTCGTCGATTGCCCAGATTTATCTTCCACGCGCGCTTTAACTCACGACGGTGGGGATCAATATTTCTTAGCGTTAATAATGAACAGGGCAGTGGCTCATTAAGTAGTAATGAGGCCATTATTTCTGCAGACCAAGGTGCGCTGCACAACCCGCGTGATCCCATTCCTGCCAAGATGAATAGCCCCGATGCTGTTTCTGGCAACCAGCCTGATTTAGGCATTTCAGCCCCAGCGCGCTTTAAATCTTCAGTGGAACGAAAACCGCCAATCAACGGGAAATGGTCTCGCGTAACACCACGAATCGAGGCTCGACCACTGGTTATGGTGTAATCAGAAACATCTTGTGGCGCAGTTTGGGGTAACGTGCGCTGCATTTTGACTCTATTTTCATCGTGTTCTGATTGGCGAACTTCACGGCTCATGTCATTGCGGATATAGGTTGCACCAATCACTTGTTGCCCATCAAGAGCAGGAACAATGTAACCATCTCCACAAACTACATAAGTGCTTATTGCGTCGTAGTCAGAAGCACGTAATGTTGATATCTGGCCCCGCATAGGGGTGATCGGTAATGACGTTGTTTGTTCAAAATCGAGAATATTCACGCCATTTGCCAGAACGACGTGAGATGCCGACCACGTATTTCCCTCTGTAGCACTTAATTGCCAAAACAGATCGTTTTTATTAAGGGATTTAATTTCGCAATTCTTATGCTGAGTTAATAAGCCCTTTTGCGCTGACAGTTGAAATAACGCTTTAACTAATTCTGCAGGTACAACCCAGCCGCCATGAGGGAATAACACGCCATCGGCATCTTGTTGTATTAACTCGCCAGGAAAATTAGCCTGCAGCAGGTCACTGTTTTTTTGTGATGATTTATCATCAATTGCTTTTAACAACACCCCACACCAGTCATGTCTGAATGCAGTTTGGTTATTGATACCTGTCAGCAATTGCTGGCAAAAGTGAAAAGCAGAAACAAAAAATTGTGACAACAGATCATCGGGGTGGTGTAGCAGGGGATAAATAGCGCCTTGTGGGTTGCCTGATGCACCTTCCGCCACATCATTATCAGCACAAAATAGTTCAACCCGAAAACCGCGCTGAGTAAGCAAATAGGTCAAACAGGCGGATGCAATACCGCCACCTACTATGGCAATTGATGTGACCGGTAGTGTATTTATCTTCGCTTTTGTTTTTTGACTGCACCCAATTAACATGCTGCGTTTTTCACCATGTCCGGCGACTTTGCTCATAACAAAACCAGCATCAGCTAACCCGCGACGGACAAAACCGGCCGCCGTGAATGTGGATAGTGTCGTTAATGGTCGACTTAATCGATAGACCTGCGAGAATAAACTTTCAGTCCACATATCTGGATTTTTACTCGGCGCAAAGCCATCTAAAAACCAGACATCGGCTAAACCGTCTGCGGGTTCATAGACTTGCGGGAGTAGTTCATTGGCATCGCCCAGCCAAAGATCCAATACGACGGCTCCTTCATCGAAACGTAATCGCTGGCATCCGGGTACAGCATATGGGTACGCTGAAATCAGTTGTTCGCTTAATGATGATAATTCAGGCCAAACTGCCAACGCTTGTTTTAGATCGAGCTTAGTCAGCGGAAATTTCTCAAAACTAATAAAATGCAGACGAGTAACTTTACCTTCTGGGTTTGTCTCCCGATAGTGACGAAATGCTTGCCAGGTAGCCAAAAAATTCAGGCCTGTACCAAAGCCAGTTTCGGCTATGACGAAGAAATTCCGGTCATGAATTAACCATCGTTCAGGCAAATTGTTCTGTTTGAGGAAGACATATTGGGTCTCATGCAGACCATTATTGTTAGAAA
>JAQUHG010000253.1 GCA_028683735.1 Tolumonas sp.
ATTAAAACTACGCGAGTTAATGACAATTGCTGAAAATACCGATGACATGAACATAGTTCGTGATAACTTTCTGCATATGCAACAACTATTTAACCAATTAAAATCCCAATATCCATCTGTAGATACGTTATCGATGGGCATGACAGATGACATGCCACTGGCCATCAGTTGCGGCAGCACCATGGTGCGGATTGGTACAGCGATCTTCGGAAGCAGAGAATATAAGTAGGAATCATGGAACAAAGAAATATTGCGTTTATTGGTGCCGGCAATATGGCCCGCAGCCTGATCAGCGGATTAATCAATGCCGGTTTTCCTGGCAATAAAATCCATGCCACAGATATTGATGCCCTGAAAGCTCAAGAGTTGGGTCAAGAATTTGATATCACTGGCAGCAACGACAATGTGGCTGCGGTAAAAAATGCCGATGTGATCGTGTTGGCCGTTAAACCACAATTTATGGCGGAAATGCTGGCACAACTCGCCCCGGTTATTGGCGATTTTGGTAATAAACTATTCATTTCTATTGCAGCCGGTGTCAGTGTTGCACGTTTGCAAGGTTTGCTGAACGGACACCAGAATATTGTCCGTTGCATGCCAAATACGCCGTCGTTGATTGGTATTGGCATGACCGGTCTGTTTGCACCTGAGGTAGTCAATGCAACTGATCGTCAATTTGCGCAAGAGATGCTGCAAGCCGTGGGTAAAACGCTTTGGGTTGCAGACGAAGCGGACATCAACGTTGTCACTGCAGCATCTGGCAGCGGCCCGGCGTATTTCTTCCTGTTCATGCAATATATGGTGGAAGAAGCACAGCGGATGGGCTTTAGCACTGAAGCAGCACGTCAGTTAGTGCAGGAAACTGCATTAGGTGCAGCTCAGATGGTGATTGCGAACCCGGAAACCGAGCTGGCGACCTTGCGTGCACAGGTGACCTCGAAAGGCGGCACCACAGCGGCAGCAATTAATGCTTTTGAAGAAGGTAAACTGGCCGATCTGGTGAGTGTTGCCATGCAAGCCGCTCAACGCCGCGCTGAAGAAATGGAAACTCTTTTCTAAGGATTCTCATGAATACACTATTTTTTCTACTAGACACGGCATTTAGCCTCTATTTGATGGTGGTATTACTGCGGTTTTGGCTGCAATGGGCCAAAGCAGATTTTTATAACCCGTTGAGTCAGGTCGCGGTGAAGCTGACTCACCCGATATTAAGCCCGCTACGTCGTATCATCCCGGGTTTCCGTGGCATTGATTTCGCGTCCTTGTTGCTGGCGTATGCAGTTGCCGCGTTGAAATTCATTGCCTTTATGTGGATGGGCGTACTGAAAATCAATGTCACCGGATTGCTGTTACTGAGCTTTCTGGTGGTGTTAAAACAAGCCGGTTCACTACTATTCTGGATTTTGATTGCCCGCGCCATTTTAAGCTGGATCAGTCAAGGCCGTAGTTCTGTCGAATATGTACTGTACCAACTGACCGAACCGCTGCTTAGCCCAATCCGCCGTTTCCTGCCATCACTCGGTGGTTTAGATCTGTCGGTGCTGGTGCTGTTCTTTATTCTGCAAGGAATCAACTTCCTGATGCTGGATTTAGTCGGCCCATTATGGAACCAGCTTTAATGGCTGGTTTTCGACAAGATGGTGATGAGATTTGGCTGGATGTTTACATCCAGCCAAAAGCCAGCCGCGATCAAATTCAAGGCTGGCATGGTGAAGAGCTGAAAATTGCGATCACTGCACCGCCGGTAGATGGTCAGGCGAACGCACATCTGATCAAGTTTTTATCGAAACAGTTTAAAGTGGCAAAAAGCCAGATCGTGATCCATAAAGGCGAACTAGGGCGGCACAAAACCGTTCGTATTACTTCGCCACAACAACTCCCCGCAATTTTAGAACAGCCGACCGGCTGATTCTTTCTTCCTGCTTCGAATACCGTTAATCGCAAGTGGTACAGAACTACATCCAACGTTATTATGTCGCCGATTTGATTACGGAGTCTGAATATGGAAAAGGTAGTTCTTGCCACCGGCAATAAAAAGAAAGTTGAAGAACTTAATGCATTACTGGCCGACCTGAATTACGCAGTCGTTCCGCAAAGTGAATTTAATGTCGAAAGCGTACCGGAAACCGGCACCACTTTCGTTGAAAATGCCATCATCAAAGCGCGTCATGCCGCCCGCATTACTGGCCTGCCAGCTATTGCCGACGATTCTGGTATTGAAGTTGATGCCCTGCTGGGTCGCCCCGGTGTCTATTCCGCCCGTTACGCCGGTGAAGATGCCTCCGATCAAGACAATCTGGAAAAACTGCTGGAAGAGATGAACGGCGTGCCACCGGTGTTGCGCACGGCTCGTTACTGGTGTGTGCTGGTATATATGCGCCATGCCGATGATCCGACCCCGATTATTTGCCAAGCCAGCTGGGAAGGCTCTCTCGCTACCGAGCCCAGCGGTGAAAATGGTTTTGGTTATGATCCGATCTTTAATGTGCCGGATCTGGACTGCACCGCCGCCGAACTGGAACCAGCAACCAAAAACCGGTTAAGCCATCGTGGTAAAGCGTTGGCGCAACTCGCTCAAGCCCTGCAAGAGTAATTTATGCTGCAACTACCGCCACTGAGCCTGTATATCCATATTCCCTGGTGCGTACAGAAATGTCCGTATTGTGATTTTAATTCGCACGCTTTAAAACAGAATGTGCCGGAAACAGACTATGTGGCGGCGTTGTTGGCCGATCTTGATGCTGACTTGGCTTATGTGCAAAATCGCCAGCTGCAGAGTATTTTTATTGGCGGTGGTACTCCGAGTCTGTTTTCTGCAAATGCCATTCAAGAGTTGCTGCAAGGTGTGGCTGCGCGCATTCCGTTTGCCAATGACATTGAAATTACCTTAGAAGCCAACCCCGGTACGGTAGAAGCAGGTCGCTTTGCGGGTTATCAGCAAGCCGGTGTCACCCGTATCAGTATCGGCGTGCAAAGTTTCCAGCCAGAAAAATTGCAGAAATTGGGCCGTATCCACGATCCACAGCAAGCGGTTGCAGCAGGGTTGCAGGCGAAGCTGGCAGGATTACGCAGCTTCAATATCGACCTGATGCACGGTTTGCCAGAGCAAAGCATCAATGATGCGCTCTACGATCTCAAACAAGCCATTGAAATCGCCCCACCGCATCTGTCGTGGTATCAGCTGACTATCGAACCCAACACCGCCTTTGGTTCCCGCCCGCCGGTGTTGCCTGAAGATGAAACGCTGTGGGATATCCAAGAGCAAGGCCACCAGCTATTACTGGAGGCTGGCTATCGGCAATATGAGATCTCGGCCTACGCCAAGCCCGGTTTCGAGTGTCGGCACAATCTGAATTACTGGCAGTTTGGTGACTATCTCGGCATCGGTTGCGGTGCCCATGGCAAGATCACCTTACCGCAGGAAAACCGGATCATTCGCACAGCGAAAGTAAAACACCCGAAAGGTTATCTCGATCCGGAACGGGCATTTTTAGATCAAAGCTGGGATGTAGAAAACGACGATCGTCCGTTTGAATATTTCATGAACCGGATGCGCCTGTTTCAACCTGTTCCCAAAACTGAATTTACACTGAGAACAGATTTAGCAGCTGAATCTGTTGAGCCGATGTTTGCTAAAGCCTATGAGCAAGGCTTACTGCAACAAACTGCGACTGAATGGTTAGTCACCGAATTAGGCCATCGCTACCTGAACAGCTTACTGACGATGCTGATGGAAGAGTAACACCTGCTCACTTGAAATTGCAGCGGAGTTGACCGCGAAAACAATAACGGCCTGTATCATCCGATAACAGGCCGTTTTTATTCATGCTGTTAGTCTGCGCGATTAGCTTTTACGAGCGAACAGCAGATCCCATACGCCGTGACCTAAACGATGACCGCGTTGTTCAAACTTCGTCAGCGGGCGTGAATCTGGGCGTGGCGCATAGACACCATCCGTTACAGTGTTAGCAAACCCTTCTGCCACACTCATCACTTCCACCATATGCTCCGCATAGTTTTCCCAGTCGGTCGCCATATGGAAGACACCATCAATTTTCAACTTCGGACGCAACATTTGCACGAATGCAGGTTGCACGATCCGGCGTTTATGGTGACGCGATTTATGCCAAGGATCAGGGAAGAACAGCTGCAAGGTATCAATGCTTTGATCGGGGATCATCTGACCCAACACTTCCACCGCATCGTGGCAGAACAGACGTAAATTGGTAATACCCGCTTCTTGCGCTGATGTTAAACAAGCACCAACACCGGGGCGATGGACTTCAATACCGATGAAGTTTTTCTCAGGCGCTGCAGCGGCCATTTCGACCAGTGATTTACCCATGCCAAAACCGATTTCCAGCACGACTGGCGCTTCACGACCAAACAGCTTGGCAAGATCTAACATTTCATCGCGGAATTCGACGCCCATCACCGGCCACAATTCCTGTAATGCGCGATCCTGACCTCGGGTCAGACGGCCTTCACGACGCACAAAACTGCGGATGCGGCGCATAAATTTACCATCTTCGGTTTGTTCTTCACCGACGGTCATTTCATCATGCTCGGTCATGG
>JAQUHG010000254.1 GCA_028683735.1 Tolumonas sp.
TATTGTGGTACCAAATTAGAAGTCGCTTATTTTGACCAGTATCGTCAACAACTCGATCTGGAAAAAACAGTGATGGATAACGTGGCGGACGGTCGTCAGGAAGTCGATTTTGCTGGTCGTCGTCGACACATCTTAGGTTATTTGCAGGATTTCCTGTTCGAACCAAAACGGGCGATGACACCGGTTAAAGCGCTTTCTGGTGGCGAGAAAAACCGCTTATTACTGGCAAAACTGTTCCTGAAACCATGTAACCTGCTGATCCTCGATGAACCAACCAACGATCTGGATATTGAAACACTGGAGTTGCTGGAAGAGTTACTGGCGGAATACCAAGGTACATTATTGTTAGTCAGCCATGATCGACGCTTTATTGATAACACCGTAACGCATAGCTGGTTGTTTGAAGGCGATGGTCGGATCACACCTTATGTCGGTGGTTTTGCCGATGTAATGGCTACTCGTCAACAGCAGACAGCAAAAGTAGTTACGTCTGCACCAGTGGTAAAAAACACATCGGATACACGTGATAAAGAAGATAAAACCGCAATACCGAAAAAAACTCGTAAACTTTCGTATAAGTTGCAGTCAGAGCTGGACGGATTACCACTTCAACTGGAACAATTAGAAGCGAAAATTGACTCAATACAATCTCAGATCAATCAACCTGACTTTTTCAGTTTGCCAGTAGAGCGCACCAAAGAAATATTAGATGCCTTACAACAAGCTGAATTGAATTTGGAACAGGCTTTCGCCCGCTGGGAAGAGCTGGAAGCGATGAAGAACGAGGAATAGTGTCTAATGAAAATGACAAAAATTGCAGCTATGTTGCCATTATTGATGGCTGGTGCTGTATCTGCTGCAGCTCAGGATCCGTTTTATTCAATCTCCGAGGTTGTTTCTGCAGCAAACATAGGAAGTGCTAACTATGGCCCATGGGCATTAAGCATTTCTGGTGATGGGGCTGAGATTTCCAGCTTAGCGGTAAAAAGCGATTGGTATCATTATTTTCATATGTCGCCAAGTGAAATGGATCTGGCGCATCGGTTTCATTATGAAAATGGTTGTACCGCTCTTCTATCTAGCACTACTTGTAAAAATTATTTGGAAACATCTAATTGGGCTGCGACTTGGTTCTCTGACCTAAGCTCAAATGTCGATCAGACTTTTAATGTAACTTCATCGGTTGTCACTGCTGAATCTGCAGGGATTATAACTAAGTATGGCTCCGATACCTCAGCTATCACATCAGCAGGTTATATGAGTCTTGCTTCACACAATCGTGAGGCAGTCGCTACGTTACCATCTGCAACAGCTTATCTGAATACAGTGAATGGTACTGGTTATGCTTTCGCTTCAGCTTATGACATTGTACCGGCTGGTTCGAATTATCTGGTAGTTGGTACGGCTGGAGCACAAAAAGCTACAGCATATAATAATTGCTATAACGGCAATTCAGAAATTCAAACTTATAGCCCTTATTGCCCTGGTTATGAAACTCAAGCTGCATTTTGGTTGGTGAATGCGTCAGGAACGCCAAGCGCCTCGTTGCTGGCAACGTCACACAACACTTCTACGTCAACAAACTATCCTTACACCGCTAGTGCTATGGGCGCTGCGAAAGTTGGTTCTGAATATATCGCAGTTGGGTATTCAGCAACAGTTGGTTATGGCATCGGTTCAACGAGCAGCTTACCAAAAAATGTGGCTGCATTTTGGAAGTTAGGTGACGGTTCATTAAGCACAACACCAACAACGTCTTTAGTGTTTGCAAACGATAGTGATAATCCTGGAACTAATAGTGATTACACTATCGATAATAGCTGGGCGGTTGGTGTTAATTCTAATGGTTACATAGTTGGTAACCGTTCATATCGCGCCAAAGAGAGCCGAAATTATCCAACGAAGATGTTTATCGCTAAATATTCATCTTCTGCAGATGCTATTTCTAGTACCACAATCCCAATCACTACCTCTGGCGTTAACTCAGAAGCTGCAGCTGTAAATAATGCAGACCAAGTTGTTGGCTGGACAGATGAACGTGGTGTCACCAGTCAGCCTGTATATGCTTCGGTTTCTCGTTTACAAGAAGCGTTTATTTATAATATTAATACGGGTAATCGTTACGCACTTAACGACCTAATTTGTGGTTTGGATAGTGCTGGCGCTAAATCATGTATGCAGAACAGTAAGTATTACTACATAGAATATGCAAACGGCATTACTGATGATGGTGCAATTGTTGCTTCGGCTCGTCGTTTTGATAGTTACACTGATTGGTCAACATTGAGCAATGGTACAAATGTTGTTGTTAAATTAGCAAAGAATTATGCATTCAGCAGTGGTGATGTACCATCCACTTATGTTGTATCTAATCAATTGCCTGTTTTTGACTATGGTGCTGGCAGTGGCGGTGGTAGCTTCGGTATCTTTGGTTTACTGGCTATGGCTGGTGCGGCAGCCGTAGGTCAGTATCGCCGTTTTGTAAAGAAAGGTTCATAAGGTTGTCATGGTGACATGATTAAAATGGAGTTCAGCACGAAAAATAGGTGAACTCCTATTGATCTTTATCCTCAGATCCGATATCAATAAAGACGACAGAGCATCAGTACTGTCGTCTTTTTTCATTGTGGAAAAGAGGAACATTTAGTATGAAGAGACAGAAAAGAGATCGTTTAGAAAGAGCGCGTACCAAAGGTTATCAAGCCGGTTTAGCCGGGCGTTCTAAAGAGGTCTGTCCTTATCAATGTATAGATGCACGAGGTTACTGGTTAGGTGGTTGGCGTGATGCGTTCGATGAGCGGTCACAGGGATACATGGTTAACTAACTCGAATTCATATAAAAAGGCTCACTTAGGAAGTGAGCCTTTTTAGTTTTTGCGTTCTAAATAATTAGAACGCAGAAGTATCTTGGAATAGACCTACTTTCAGATCGGTCGCTGAATAGATTGGGCGACCATCAACTTCAACCACACCATCAGCAATACCCATGATCAATTTACGCATGATGACGCGTTTCATCTGAATTTTATAAGTGACTTTCTTCGCAGTCGGCAGGATCTGACCAGTGAATTTCACTTCGCCAACACCCAATGCACGTCCTTTACCTGGGCCGCCTTTCCAGCCAAGGAAGAAACCAACCAGCTGCCACATGGCATCCAGACCTAAACAGCCCGGCATAACTGGGTCACCAGGGAAATGGCAATCGAAGAACCATAAATTAGATGCGATATCCAGTTCAGCAATGATTTCGCCTTTTTCGAATGCACCGTCAGTGTCAGTGATTTTGACAATGCGATCCATCATCAGCATGTTAGGTGCTGGTAATTGGCTGTTGCCTTCACCAAATAGCTCACCACGGCTACACGCCAGCAGGTCTTCTTTAGTGAAACTGGTACGACCCTGATCGCACAGGGATACTTTAGGAGTATTGGTCATTTCTGCTGACACGCTTATCAAATCCTTATAGTCAATTTTGAACTGGAGAATCTACCCAACATACGACGACTAAGCAAGTCCAACCAGTACCCGCAACCTGCGGAAAAGTGTGCTTAATAGCCCATTTCTGCCTGATGGGCCGTTTAAGTCATCTAATCGCTGTCTGATCCGGCCAAACAGGGTTCTTTCATCATCACTCGACCCGGCAGGGCAGCCCATCAATAATTCGACAGCTTCTTCAACATGACCGACCGGATAAATGTGGAATTGGCCATTTTTAACCGCCTCAACTACTTCATCAGATAAAATCAGTTGCAGATAATTTGACTCTGGGATCACGACACCTTGTTTTCCGTTCAGACCCTGAATAGAACAAACACGGAAGAAACCTTCGATTTTTTCATTCAGCCCGCCGACCGGTTGCACATTACCAAATTGGTCTACGGCGCCGGTTACGGCCAGATGTTGATAGATGGGTTGTTGTGCCAAAGCAGAGAGCAGGGCGCAAAGACCGGTAAGTGCAGCGCTGTCACCATCGATTTCACTGTACGATTGTTCGAACACCAGATTGGCCGATAAAGGCGAGGGGTTTTCAGCTCCAAACAATGTTGAGAGATAACCATGGATGATCATCATGGCTTTCGCATGGATATGACCCGCTAACTCGGCTTTACGTTCAATGTCGGAAACATCACCATCGCCCATATGAACAGTAGCAGTTAATCGCACCGGTTCGCCAAAGTCATAAGGATGCCCCATGATCTGAATAACTGAAAGCCCGTTAATCTGCCCAACCACTTCACCTTCTGTTTGTAACAAGATCTGCTGGTCTACAATGCCTTGGTCAGATTGTTCGACGATGTAATTCAGTCGATATTCCTGTTCAGACAACGCAGCTTTAATATGCAGTGCGGTGATCAGCTCCGCACCTTGCTCGGAGGCAATACTGTGCGCCAGTTGCATCAGTGCGACCAGTTGTGTTTCGGCAAAAGAGAGGATGCGTTGATGTTCACATAAACGACAGGAAAATCGCATCAGCTCTTTAATTGCCGAAGCATCGAAATCCAGTAATTCCCAATGATGACGAATATGGCACAACAACCCGGTAAATTGGGCTA
>JAQUHG010000255.1 GCA_028683735.1 Tolumonas sp.
CTTTAATATGTGCATCTTCTAAGCGGCCATTTACCGCTTTATAGACTGAATCGATCACCTCTTTGCGATTACCGCGGGCGCGTTTCACCGCTTCCCGTAATATTCGGGCACGCATCGGATAGAGTGCTTCAAAGCCCAACTCTTCCAGCTCGCTTTTTAACGAATGGATACCTAAACGGTTCGCAATCGGGGAGAAGATTTCCAGTGTTTCGCGGGCGATGCGACGGCGTTTATCGGGGCGTAACGAGCCGAGCGTGCGCATATTGTGTGTGCGGTCGGCGAGCTTTATCAGGATAACGCGAATATCCTGCACCATCGCCATGACCATTTTGCGGAAGTTTTCCGCCTGCGCTTCTTTATGATCGCGGAATTTCAGCTTATCAAGCTTGGAAACACCATAAACCAACTCGGCTACGGCCTGACCAAACTGATTCGCCAATTGATCTTTGGTGATCGGGGTATCTTCAATCACATCGTGCAGTAATGCCGCCATCAGCGTTTCATGATCAAGATGCATCTCGGCCAGAATACGGGCTACGGCAACGGGATGCGTAATATAAGGTTCACCGCTGGAACGGCTTTGCCCTTCGTGAGCGTCACGTGCGACCAGAAAGGCATCCTGGATCTGGGTCACCTGTTCTACGGGCAGATAGCTGCTCAATAATGTTTTCAGATCTTCAAACAGATACAAAAGTGACCCCGCTTCACTACTCATCAGCGTAAAACCATATCCCGCAGTTTGCGATTATTCCGCACACTTGTAAATAAAGACAAAAACGGCACCACTAGGGTGCCGTTCGTAATAAGCAATCAACGAATGCTTAGAAACCGTAATCACGGTCCTGAGTCAGCGCGGCAACAGCAGCCAGCTCACTCGCTTCCTGTTGTTGCTGTTCGATACGTTCTTGCGCATCCATGAACTGATTAGAAATCAAACCTTCTTCGATCTCGCGCAATGCGATCACGGTTGGTTTGTCATTTTCTTCATCTACCAACGGATCTTTGCCCTGAACGGCAAGCTGACGAGCGCGGCGAGCGGCCACCAGCACCAAATCAAAGCGGTTGCCAACTTGTTTTACCGCATCTTCAACAGTAACGCGTGCCATAGCAAACTCCCATATAAATCGAGGGTGAAAATTCTACTTGGTTTTAATTTATCCCGCCAGTAGCTGATTGAGCAGATCGGCGTGACAAATAGCCTGCGGACGCAGTTTTGCGCGACCCGCCAGTACAATGGACTGCAATTGTTGCAGTGCCAATTCGAAATCATCATTGATGATCAGATAGTCATACTCAGGATAGTGCGACATTTCCGAAACTGCCTGCGCCATGCGCTTGGCAATCACTTCTTCGCTGTCCTGACCACGACCAATCAAACGTTGTTCCAAAATCGGCAAACTTGGCGGCAACACAAAAATAGACTGTGTGTCACGATACAGTTCGCGGATCTGGCGAGCACCTTGCCAATCGATATCCAGAAAAACATCGATCCCGTTTGCCAGTGCCTGTTCAATCAATTCTTTGGATGTACCGTAGTAATTACCAAATACTTCTGCCCATTCAAAAAAAGCATCACGGGCAATCAGGGCCTGAAATTCTTCTTTGCTGACGAAGTGGTAATGCACGCCATTTTCTTCACCAGGGCGCATCGCCCGTGTGGTATGAGAAACGGAAAGTGCCATACGGCCATCGCTGTTATAACGGGATAATAACGCCGTTAACAGACTGGATTTTCCTGCACCGCTGGGCGAGGAAATAATAAACAGGGTACCTGCAGCAGCCATAATGCGCTCCTATCAAGTAGCTACTATCAAGTTACTATCATCAAGTAACGGCAAAATTTATTCACCAATCGACATAACACTGCGACAGGCTGATAACAAAAAACCCGGCACAAGACCGGGTTTTTCAGAACGCCAGACCAATTACTTGATCTTGCCTTCTTTGTAAATTACATGCTGACGAACAACAGGATCAAATTTTTTGATCTCCATTTTCTCAGGCATGGTGCGCTTGTTCTTGGTCGTAGTGTAGAAGTGACCAGTACCGGCGCTGGAGTTCAGACGAATTTTTTCGCGAGCACCTTTAGCCATGATTTATCTCCTTACACTTGTTCGCCACGAGCACGGATATCAGCTAAAACAGCTTCGATACCCAGCTTGTCGATAATACGCATACCCTTCGGTGTTAAACGCAGGGTAACAAAACGCTTCTCGCCTTCAACCCAGAAACGGTGAGATTGCAGGTTAGGCAGGAAACGGCGACGGGTCGCGTTTTTAGCGTGAGAACGATTGTTCCCCACGGTTGGACGCTTACCGGTTACTTGACACACTCTAGACATGTTGTCTCTCCAAAAATCTTACTTCTGCTCGCGCATTTTCTGTTGCCCCGCTGCCGTATAGCAGAGCACATAGATAGAAGGCGGCATTTTATACAGCATCGCCCCGACAAGATCAAGCAAAATGCCCTTGTCAGGTTCGTTTTATAACCATCCGCGTTCGGCAAAGGAGACGGGGTCCCCATCTCCTATCACAAAGTGATCTAGCACTCGCACGTCGATCAGACGCAAAGCGGCGCAAATGCGCTCAGTGATATGGCGATCGGCGTGACTTGGTTCGGCTACGCCTGACGGATGATTATGACAGAGAATGACTGCTGCAGCATTATGTTTTAACACCGCGTGTACGATTTCACGCGGGTAAACACTGGCGGCATCGATAGTTCCGAAAAATAATTCGCAAAACTGTAACACCCGATGCTGATTGTCCAGCAACAGCATGGCAAATACTTCGCGGGGGCGATCGCGTAACTGGGCTTGTAAATAACGGCGGACTAACAACGGGCTGGTTAAGGCATCCCCACGCTGCAGACACTCATTTAAATAGCGATTACTCATCTCCAGCACCGCCTGTAGTTGCACATATTTGGCTGGCCCCAGCCCATGCGCCTGACAAAACTGTGTTTGTTCTGCACCGAGTAAGGCACGCAGCGAACCAAATTCCTGCAACAGCTTTCTGGCCAGTTCAATGGCATTACAACCAGCCACGCCGGTACGCAAAAAAATGGCTAATAATTCGGCATCACTGAGTGCATTGGCACCGCGTTGCAGCAGTTTCTCGCGTGGTCGTTCATTTTCCGGCCAGTCACAGATCGCCATGCAGAATATCCATTGTGATTTATAGGGTTACACAATGGTTATAACGAAAATAGTGGTGTGCCAGAACTGGCAAACCACACAGTTGCGATCTGATTGTTTGATCCTGAAAAGAGGCCGTAGCCTCTCAAATTTACACGCTGATGCTCTGAATCCGGGCTATTTTGCTGCCGCCCGAGCTTCTGCCAGCCATTTGTTGATCTGTTCCTGATGTGCAGCGATCCAGCCATCAGCATGACGTTCAATGTCGGCTGGTTTGTTCTGACCGGTTTTCATCTGCATATTTTCGGCACTGATGTCATTAATCGGGAGCTTCATGATGGCAAATAACTTCGCCGCTGCCGGATTTTTAGCGGCGAACGCTTTGTTGGCCACGATATGCATGGAATTCATTTGGAATCCATAATTTCTGCCATTCGCGAGTTTGGTGTCGATATTTTTACGCGCTCCCGGCAATGAAGAAAAGGGCACTTCCAGCCAGGTGACGTCTTTACCGGGCACTAATTCGCCACTGACCCAATAGGGGGTCCAAGTATAATATAAAATGGGTTTGCCGCTTTTGTAGCGGGTGATGGTGTCGGCGATGATGGCGGCATAATTTCCTTGGTTGTGTGTCACCATGTCAGACAGCCCAAACGTGTTGATTTGGTGATTAATGACGGCTTCACAGCCCCAACCGGGATTACAACCCGCCAAATCGGCTTTACCATTGCCATCAGCATCAAACAGCGCCGCAATTTTAGGGTCTTTCAGTTGGGCAATATTGGTGATTTTATATTTATCGGCGGTTTTTTTGTCGATCAGATAACCCTGCGCGGCACCGGAGACGTAAGTTCCCTGTCGATAGAATTTTGCGTCACCACCCGCTTGGGCATATTTGTCGTCATGCAATGGTGCCCAGTTAAAGGTCAGAAAGGTGCCATCTCCGTTAGCGACGGTGGTATAACCGACGTTGTAATCAACATCTTTAGCCGGTTTTACGTCATAACCCAGTTTGGTGAGCAGTTTACTCACCAGTAGTGTCTGAAATGCTTCTTCAGCAACTGTGCTTTCTATGGGTTGTACGCTGATACCTTTGCCCGGTAACTCAGTTGTTGCCAGCACTTGGGTACTGAGTAACAAGCTACTCAGTACGATAATTTTTTTCGGTTCCAACATTGCGTTCTCTCCTGATAAATGAAGGGTTAATGATTGGCCCGACTGAGATGTCGGAGGAATAGGCCGATTGGTCCGCGTTGATGCCAGTGGCGGGCATGTTTATCGTGAGATTTTTGCCCCATGGCTTGTGTTAAACGATCTAACACAATGGCGAGTAAGACGATCCCGACACCGCCAACGGAAGCCATTCCCATGTCGAGGCGTCCGATACCGCGCAGCACCATCTGCCCTAATCCG
>JAQUHG010000256.1 GCA_028683735.1 Tolumonas sp.
TGTAATGCGCGATCCTGACCTCGGGTCAGACGGCCTTCACGACGCACAAAACTGCGGATGCGGCGCATAAATTTACCATCTTCGGTTTGTTCTTCACCGACGGTCATTTCATCATGCTCGGTCATGGTGTCTCTCTATCTGTTAACAGGGCGTTGGCATTATCCAGAGATAATATGAAGGTGCAAGCAGAAAGCCGATTTTCACATTCTTTCCACCCGCAAAACCTTACTTTTTGTATCGTTTACAGCACCGCCGTGCTGTGACAGCATGCAGGCTTCATCGACAGAAGGTTTTCAGTTTGAATCCAGCCACTTTTTCACAACGTTTACTGAACTGGTACGACATATCAGGGCGTAAAACATTACCCTGGCAGCAGGACAAAACCCCCTATCGGGTCTGGGTTTCTGAAATCATGCTGCAGCAAACGCAAGTTAGCACCGTGATCCCCTACTACGAACGCTTTATGGCGCGCTTTCCTGATGTGTTAAGCCTCGCCAATGCACCATTAGACGAAGTCTTACATCTGTGGACGGGGCTTGGTTATTACGCCCGCGCACGCAACCTGCACAAAGCGGCCGAAGTTATACGCGATCAGTATCAGGGCTTGTTTCCGGAAACCTTCGAAGATGTAGTAGAACTACCAGGCATTGGCCGCTCTACTGCCGGTGCGATTTTGTCACTGTCGTTAAAACAACACCATGCGATTTTAGATGGCAATGTCAAACGTGTGCTCACACGCTGGTTAGCGCTGGAAGGCTGGCCGGGGCAAAAACAGATTGAAAATGAACTTTGGGATTGGGCCAACAAACTCACTCCAGCAGAACGTGTGGAACACTATAACCAGGCGATGATGGATCTGGGTGCCAGCCTTTGCAGCCGCACTAAACCGCAATGCACAATTTGCCCCATGAGCGATGATTGTGGTGGTTATCTGCAAGGTAAACCAACTGCCTACCCGACACCTAAACCAAATAAGAAACAGATCCCGGTAAAACAGACCTGTCTATTGATCATGCGTCATGCACAGAGTGTCTGGTTACAACAGCGCCCGGCACAGGGCATCTGGGGCGGGTTATTCAGCTTTCCGGAATTCAGTGATATCAGCGAAGCGCAGCACTGGTTACAGCAACAAGGCTATACAGAGCTGGCAATTCAACCGCTGAGTGCATTCCGGCACACTTTCAGTCACTTTCATCTGGATATCACTCCACTGCTGGTCAGCGTGCCGCATCCTGCACACAGCATCATGGAGCAAAGCAACGAACTTTGGTATAACCTCAATCAACCGTCCAGTGTTGGCCTGTCTGCGGTAACACTGAAACTACTGACTTATCCTGAACTGCAACAATAGAGAAAATGACTATGTCCCGAATTGTTTTTTGTCAGCGACTGAAAAAAGAAGCTCCTGGTATGGCCTTTCAACTGGTTCCCGGTGAATTGGGTAAGCGGATTTTTGACAACATCTCTCAGGAAGCTTGGGCGGAATGGCAAAAAAAACAGACCATGCTGATCAATGAAAAGAAACTGAACATGATGAACACAGAGCATCGTGCTTTACTGCAAGCTGAGATGGAAAAATATCTGTTTGAAGACGGTGAAGTGCAAATTGAAGGTTATGTACCGCCGAGCGCTAAATAACCGTTTGTCTAGGAATAAACCAGTCATTTTCTGGTTTTGTTCAGCAAAGCAGCAAACGAACTGAAAATTGAGGGGTTTCGGAAAAAAGCGTTGACTTAAAACCGCTTATTTTGTTTAATGCGCCCCGTTGCCCAGATAGCTCAGTCGGTAGAGCAGCGGATTGAAAATCCGCGTGTCCGTGGTTCGATTCCGCGTCTGGGCACCATCATTTAAGTTAACTTGCTATGGCGAGTTAAGTAACAAATTTGTGTGCCGGCTTAGCTCAGTTGGTAGAGCAACTGACTTGTAATCAGTAGGTCATCAGTTCGATTCCGATAGCCGGCACCATTCCTTCTCTTAGCCCAGATAGCTCAGTCGGTAGAGCAGCGGATTGAAAATCCGCGTGTCCGTGGTTCGATTCCGCGTCTGGGCACCATGAATATGAAAGCCTCACAGCAATGTGAGGCTTTTTTGTTTTTGGCTTCCAAATGTTCTTTTCCAGAACAAACTTACACATCCCTGACATAAATTACAGGATGGGGTAAGAATTCATTTTGCTAGACTTCGCACCTTTCAATTAATAAAGAAAAAAATCACAAGGGATAATATGAAATACAATATTAATTATTGGGTCATTGCTGCATCTATCAGTTTATTAACATCAACAGCTTTTGCTACAAATACAGATATTCAGGTCTTAAGTGCGACAATAAAAGATCAGAAAATTACAGATGCAGAAGTGATATTACAAAAAAATGGAGATCAGTCCGTCTCTGCATTCACTGATGATAGCGGTAAGAGCAGCATTAATACTTCTTTTGCTGATGATCAGGACGCGCTTCTGATTATCAAAAAAAATGGTTATTCTAACCTGGTTGCAAAATGCCCATGTAAAGGAATGACATATGCCTTAAGTCCGGAAATGAAAAATCTGGATGGTGTGCGTATTGTTCTGAACTGGGGGGCAGAACCTGAAGACTTAGACTCCCATCTGGTATACCCCAATAATCACGTGTATTTTTCTGAAAAAGAAGGTAATGACGCTGATTTAGATGTCGATGATACAACCAGCTACGGACCTGAAACTATCACGATTCAACGCAAGAAAGATGGGCAACGTTATGTATATGCTGTACATAATTTCAGTGATAGAAAAAATCCTAACTCCGACAGTCTGTCAAAAAGTAATGCTGTCGTTTTTGTTTATATTGGTAAAACCTTAGTTCGAACTTATTACGTACCAAAAAATCAACAAGGTAACCTTTGGACTATTTTTGCTATCAACGAATCGGGGGAATTCATTGATTACAATACCATCAAAGGTGTAACCAGCTATGATCGCCTACAAACAGCAGAATTTCAGCAAGTTGCAGATAACTCGGTAGAAGAAAGTGTCACCGTTTCAGAGTCAGATAAACAATATGCAATTTCTCTTAATAGAAAAGGAGAAACAGCATATAAAGAAAAAGATTTGGATACTGCTATGAACTATTTCCAATCAGCTATTGATACAGACCCTCAATATGGTCAGGCTTATAGTAACCTGGGACTAGCCTTCCAGAAAGCGGGTCGGGTAGCTGAAGCTATTTGGGCTAACCGTAAAGCAATTTCTTTAGCTGATGGGGAAAAAGCAGCAACAGTAAGAGCGAATTCTTATTATAATAACGGGCGCATTTATGAAAATGCAGAGCAATGGACCGATGCATTGCGTGAATATAGAAGTGCCAAACAACAGAAAAATAGAAAGACGTATGACGAAGCAATAAACCGAATGATCGGTAAAGGGGCTAATTAAATATTCTGTCCCTATATTTAAACGAGTTCATCGTCTGGGCACCATGAATATGAAAGCCTCACAGTAATGTGAGGCTTTTTGTTTTTGGCTTCCGGGCGATATCAGGTCTTTCTGGAGAGATACGAGAGTGTCTATCCGTTCCATATACAGACTTTATCTCGTCCGGAATTCTTAGCGTTATACAATGCTTTATCTGCTTGACTAAGTAACAGGTCAATATCATCAATACATGAGCAGGAAGTTACGCCCACGGAAATCGTTACATGCAGTGACTTGTCATTTTCTAACACTAGAAAACTATTTGCTGTAACCATCCGCAATCGTTCTGCAACTTCAATTGCCGCCTCAATTTCTGTTTCGGGTAACAATACTGCGAACTCTTCGCCACCAATACGGCCAAAAATATCTTCTGTTCGCAAATGTTCACGACACTCCGTCACTAATTTTTGAAGTACGAAATCGCCTATTTGATGGCCATATTGGTCATTGATAGCTTTAAAGTGATCAACATCGAACATCAGTAGTGATAAATCATGATGATGACGTTTATCACGCCTGAGTTCATTATTAGCTAACATCATAAAATGTCTGCGATTGTTTATACCAGTGAGGTAGTCGATATGTGCCTGCCGTTCCAGCTCTAATTCCATATTTTTACGGTCAGTCACATCGGTATGCGTTCCACACATTCTTATCGGTTTACCATGCTTATCGCGCTGCATTACCTTGGCTTGATCAAGTATCCATCGATATCCGCCATCCTTATGAAGCATTCGATATTCGATCTTATGAATTAACGATCGCCCCTCAAGTACTTCCTTTATCGATGCCCACGCCCGCTCTCTGTCATCAGGATAAATAAAGTCCGTCCATTGTTGTGTGGTTTGTTGGATCTCTTCATAAGTATAACCAAGCATGATTGCCCAGCGCTCATTCCGTTTTACGCTTTGAGTTTCGATATTCCAATCCCAGAACCCCAGCTCTGAACCTTCCAGAACAAATCTAAGCTGCTCTTCTCTTTCTCTCAGAGTATCTTCAATATTTACGCTTAAATCAGAGCTGAAGATTGTCATCCAAGCTTTCCTTGGCTAGGGCACTACTGAATAGTTTAGGTGA
>JAQUHG010000257.1 GCA_028683735.1 Tolumonas sp.
CCGTAATAAATTGACTAAAGATTGACCAATAAAACCGCTGGCACCAGTGATCAGGATCTTCATATGACCGCCTTGCTGATAAAGTGAGCAATTCGCAGAGCGAGAGACTGTAATCAGTATGTCGGATATGCGTATTCAGATGTTTTTTTCTTCAGATCACGATTTCAATTCATTGATCTTATCCACATTTCCTGTGGATTGATCTGTTAGCAACAGGCTGAGAAACAGTGATTATAGAAAAAAAGAACATGTCGCTACATCCATTATCGATTGAGCTGACTACGAGTTGCTGAAAATTCGCATCCAGATCACAAATAACTCATTCTAAATAATTTTTTTATATTGAGATATTTGGATACAAAAATGAAAGAAGGGGGAGGCAGTATTTGGGGGCTGAGTTGGCTTACGGTTAAATGCGTTGTTTTATGTGCGTTTTAGGATCTTTAAACTTAATGGGGCGATAAACATGGCATCTATACACATAACGTTTAGTGGCACAGTACAAAGCCCACAAGATAAGCATCCCCCCGGCAATCATAAAGTAGGGTTGCTGAGTGTTACGGAGCAAGATGATCCCGATAAACAGATGGATGAATGGCAATATTTCATAAAGTAATTCGGGGAAAAATAATAAGGTGTGCACAATGATGTTTTGGTCATCGGTACGCCGATATTCAGAACGCATCATCCACGTAATGGCCCCAGCCCAAAAGAATAAAACGGCAGAAAACAACAACAAAAATCCGTGAGCCATGTTTAACAACAAGGTTCCCCAAAATAGGCAGATGATAGGTAGCATTTCATAGAGCAGTGTGGGCAACATACAGAGTTCTTTATTTTGTTGACCCGTGCATTAAATATAGCTGATCGGTAATCGAGTTGAGTGTTTTTTGCTCAACGTCGTACATTGGTTATCTGAATATTTTTCTTGAATGGCCGTTGGTGAATAGAGTTTATCTGCTCCAGATGCCTGACGATTATTCCGATTAAATAAAAAAGCCCTGTAAATACAGGGCTTTAAAAGACAACAAAACGCAGAATTAATCCTGATTTTGTGTTGCCTGAATACCAGTCAGCGCGATGGTATAAACGATATCGTCAACCAGTGCACCACGAGACAAGTCATTGACTGGTTTACGCATACCTTGCAGCATCGGGCCGATAGAGACCAGATCAGCGGAACGCTGTACTGCTTTATAGGTTGTGTTACCGGTGTTCAGATCTGGGAACACAAACACAGTAGCCTGGCCAGCAACCGGAGAGTTCGGTGCTTTAGACAGTGCTACGTCAGCCATAACTGCAGCGTCATATTGCAGTGGACCGTCGATGATCAGATCAGGACGTTTTTCCTTCGCAATACGAGTTGCTTCGCGCACTTTATCAACATCCGCACCAGTACCAGAAGTACCAGTAGAATAAGAGATCATGGCAACGCGAGGCTCAATGCCAAATGCAGTCGCAGAGTCTGCTGATTGGATAGCAATTTCTGCCAGCTGTTCCGCGTTTGGATCTGGGTTGATCGCGCAGTCGCCATAGACCAGAACCTGATCAGGCAGCAGCATGAAGAACACAGAAGAAACCAGAGAACTGCCTGGTGCTGTTTTGATGATCTGCAGCGGAGGACGGATAGTATTGGCGGTGGTATGTACCGCACCAGAGACCAGACCATCAACTTCGCCACGTTCCAGCATCAAAGTACCTAACACCACGTTGTCTTCCAGCTGTTCGCGGGCCACAACTTCAGTGATACCTTTGCTCTTACGCAGCTCTACCAGACGTGGTACATAACGTTCACGCGCTTCAACTGGGTCGATGATTTCAACTACATCGCTCAGTATTACACCTTGTTGTTCAGCAACACGACGAATTTCATCCGGGTTACCGATCAGAACCGGACGGGCAATACCACGTTCGGCACAGATGGCAGCAGCTTTAATTGTACGCGGCTCATCACCTTCCGGCAGCACGATACGTTTGTTCGCTTTACGTGCACGCTCAGTCAGCTGGTAACGGAATGCTGGTGGGCTCAGACGACGTGGGTGGCTAGACTCAGAAGTCAGCGATTCTAACCAATGTTTGTCGATATGACCGGCCACATAGTCTTGTACCAGTTCAATACGCGCGTTATCGTCAATCGGAATTTCAACGTTGAAATTCTGCAGGCTGACTGCCGTTTGCCAGGTGTTGGTGTCGATCATCAGGATTGGCAGACCAGTCTGCATTGCCTGTTGGCACAATGCCATTACTTGTGGCTCAGGATGGTAACCACCAGTCAGCAGCAATGCGCCCAGCTTAACGCCGTTCATTGCAGACAGACAGGCAGAGACAATCACATCAGAACGGTCGCCGGAAGTAACTAACAGGCTACCTGGTTTGAAGTGCTGCACCATGTTATGAATAGAACGCGCGCAGAAAGTCACAATGTTCAAACGGCGAGTATAGATTTCACCTTCATTGATGATTTTGGCATTCAGATGACGCGCCAGATCAATCGCACGCGGTGCAATTAACTGTGCATTCCATGGAATACAACCCAGGATCTGCAATGGTGATTTACCAAAGAATTGCAGAATTTCTAACGGATTGCCGCCGCTGTCACCGGTATGGTGAGCTTCAAACATCTCAGTCAGATCTGGGCGGGTAATGCCGTGTTCATCAACAGGCGCACCGACTTTGTTAATGATGCAACCAACGATACGTTTGCTGTTCGCACCACCGAAGTTGGCGCAAGCCAGTTCGATGCTTTCTTTCAGCTTCTGGCTGGAGTAATTACCCGGATGGGTTACCAGTACGATGTCTGCGTCCAGTGCGGTCGCAATCTCATGGTTCAATTTATTCGCGAATGGTTGCTTATCAACAGGCACCAAGCCTTCGATCACCACCACTTCGGCACCACTCTCTATGATGTGTCTTTCATAGAGTGCGACAATCTCTTCTAACAGAATTGCGCTGTCGTTAGACGTGATCATATTCGCTGCATATTGCAGGGAGAGTGGTTCAGGAGGTGTGATGTTTGAACCGGCACGAATGACGGCAGTTGATGTTTCTGGGCCAGATTGGCCAGGTCTCGGTTGAGCTACCGGTTTAAAAAAGCTTACGTTAACGCCATGACGCTCCATTGCCCGGACCATGCCCAGACTTACAGAGGTGACGCCAACGCCGGTGCCAATCGGGATAAGCATGATTGTACGAGCCACTTAATATCCCCTTGTTTCGACGGTTTATCTACTAATGAAAAGGCTGCCCGTAGGCAGCCTTGAGTATTCTATCTTATCAGGCGACCAAATTCGCCGCATCTCGTGCAATCACCCACTCTTCGTTCGTAGGGATCACCATGGCAACCGTGCTGCCTGGTTCAGAGATGATACCCTGTTTACCAAAGCGAGTGGCAAGGTTGGCTTCGGTGCTGACTTTAAAGCCCAGCAGACCGAGACGATTCAACGTCAGTTCACGAATAGGCGCGGAATTTTCACCAATACCGCCGGTGAAGACTACAGCGTCTAAACGTCCATCCAATGCAGCGGTGTAACTAGCAATGTATTTTGCCAGACGATAGCAGTAAATATCCATCGCTCGTTTCGCTTCTTCTTTACTTTCGTAGTTATCTTCGACAAAACGGCAGTCACTGGTCTCTTGTGTCAGGCCTAGCAGGCCAGATTCTTTGGTCAGGATCTTGTGAATATCATCCAGACTCATTCCCAGCGCATCATGCAGATGGAAAATGATCGCCGGATCGATATCGCCACAACGGGTGCCCATCACCAGACCTTCCAGCGGAGTCATCCCCATTGAAGTATCAACAGAATGGCCACCTTTGATTGCACACACCGAACCACCGTTACCCAGATGACAGTTGATGATGTTCAACTCTTCAACTGGCTTATTGAGTATTTCAGCCGCTTTCAGGCTGATATAGTAGTGGCTGGTACCATGCATACCATAACGGCGGATACCGTTGTCGGTGTATAGCTGATAAGGCAGTGCATACAGATAAGCCTGTTCCGGCATGGTCTGATGGAATGCTGTATCGAACACGGCAACATTTGGTAATGATGGGAATGCGTGCTTAGCGGCACTGATCCCAACCAAGTGCGCAGGGTTATGCAGTGGTGCTAATGTGCTGCAATCTTCAATGCCTTTTACCACATCGTCATCAATCACAACTGATTGAGTAAACTTCTCGCCACCATGAACGACGCGATGACCGATAGCGATCAACTCAGCTGCCAGTTCTGGTTTGTTCGGCAGGATGGTCTGTACGATAAAATCAAGGGCTTCCTGATGAGCGGCACCCACACCTAAATCGGCGCTGCCTTTTACTCCATCCAGTTTCCACTTGATTCTGGCGTCATCGAGGTGTAAACATTCGGCAATGCCTGAGAGTTTTTCATCACCAGAGGTGGCGTCAAGCACGGCAAATTTCAAAGAAGAACTGCCGCAGTTAAGTACAAGAACCAACTTGTCACTCATTCACTAATCCTAAATTATGGGTTTCTAACAATACAGTTACGGATATGTTTAAA
>JAQUHG010000027.1 GCA_028683735.1 Tolumonas sp.
TCGCGTTAGGTCGGGATATGAAAGCCAAGCCAGCGGATTATCGTACCGGCTTAGCAGGCAAAAACATCGTGACGCTGTTTGAAAAACAGTCACTGCGTACTCGTGTGACTTTTGATATCGGTATCAACCGTCTCGGTGGCCATGCGGTTTATCTGGATCAACAGAATGGCGCAATCGGTCATCGGGAGTCAGTGAAAGATTATGCCGAAAACTTATCGCGCTGGTGTGACGGTATTGTCGCCCGAGTGTTCGATCATAAGACGCTACTAGGTTTGCGTGAACACGCCACCGTTCCTGTGGTGAACTCACTGTGCAATCTGTATCACCCATGTCAGGCGTTGGCTGATTTTATGACGATTGCCGAAAACTATGACGATCTGAGCAAAGTGAAATTGGCTTATTTAGGTGACGGTAACAACGTTGCCCACTCTTTGCTGCTGACCGGCGCAATTTTGGGTACTGATGTGACGGTAGTGTCACCAAAAGGGTCAGGCCCAGATGCGCAAATCTTTAATCTGGCGGCAGATCTGGCGCGTAAATCTGGCGCTAAATTATCGGTAACCGATAACTGTGCAGATATTCGAGGGTTTGATGTTGCTTACACTGATACTTGGGTTTCCATGGGTGACAATACCCCAATGGAAGCAGTAAAAGACAAATTCATGCCTTACCAGATCAATCAGGCGTTGTTGGATAACACCGGTATCCGTCATGTGCTGCATTGCCAGCCAGCTCATCGTGAGTTAGAAATTACCTCCGAAGTTATGGATGGCCCTGCTTCATTGATCATGGATGAAGCGGAAAACCGTATGCACATCCAGAATGCGATCTTATATACCCTGATCAACCAGGCTTAATTCGCTTGAATCTACAGGAGCCCTTGCGGCTCCTTTTTCTTGTTCAGCAACAGATGTACACTGATTACAGTTAAGAATTTATAAAGGAACCTGACATGGCTTTATGGGGTGGACGTTTCAGCCAAGCGGCTGATACCCGATTTAAACAATTTAATGACTCGCTGCGTTTTGATTATCGTCTGGCAGAGCAGGATATTGTCGGTTCCATCGGTTGGTCAAAGGCGCTGGTTAGCGTAGGAATTCTAACCGCAGATGAACAAGCAAAACTGGAAGCAGCATTACTGACCTTGAAAGCGGAAGTGGAAGCTGATCCAGAACAAATTCTACGCTCTGATGCAGAAGATATTCACTCTTGGGTGGAAGGCAAACTGATCGAGCGTGTTGGCGATCTGGGCAAGAAATTACATACCGGACGTAGCCGTAATGATCAGGTCGCAACCGATCTAAAGTTGTGGTGCAAACAGCAGGGTAATCTGTTGTTGGAAAGTATTCACGGTTTGCAGAGTAAATTAGTCGCAACTGCACGTCAGTATCAAACCACCGTGTTACCAGGCTATACCCATTTGCAACGTGCCCAACCAGTGACGTTTTCGCATTGGGCGTTGGCCTACGTTGAAATGTTGGATCGTGACTACTCCCGCCTGCAGGATGCGCTGAAACGTCTCAACACCAGCCCATTGGGTTCTGGTGCACTAGCGGGAACTGCCTATCCGATTGACCGTCAGGCACTGGCGCTGGATCTGGGTTTTGAGCGTGCCACCCGCAACAGTCTGGATTCAGTTTCTGATCGTGATCATGCCATTGAGCTGATGAGCACCGCAGCTCTTTCTATGATCCACTTATCCCGTTTTGCCGAAGATCTGATCTTCTATGCGTCGGGCGAAGCAGGTTTCATCGAGTTATCCGACAAAGTGACTTCAGGCTCATCACTGATGCCACAGAAGAAAAATCCAGATGCATTAGAGTTGATCCGTGGTAAGACTGGCCGTGTAGCTGGTGCATTAAACGGTATGCTGATGACACTGAAAGCATTGCCTTTGGCATACAACAAAGACATGCAGGAAGACAAAGAAGGCCTGTTTGACGCGCTGGATACCTGGCATGACTGCTTAGATATGGCCCAGCTGGTGCTGGAAGATCTGAAAGTCAACGAACCGGTCACCAAAGCGGCGGCAATGGGCGGTTATTCTAACGCTACTGAATTGGCTGATTATTTGGTTGCCAAGGGTATTCCATTCCGCGAAGCACATCATATTGTCGGCGAAGCGGTTGTGTATGCCATTACCCAGCAAAAACCACTGGAAAACCTTACTGTTGCTGAATTTCAACAGTTCAACACGGTCATTGCTGATGATGTGTATCCAATCCTGTCATTGGAATCAACACTGGCTAAACGTCAGGCGCTAGGTGGTGTATGTGCAGAACAAATTGCTCACGCACTACAACAAGCGGAACAGCACTTAGCGGCTCGTGCATTCTGATTCAACCGATTACTAAAATGTTAATTTTGAAAGGGGCGGGCAGCCCCTTTTTCTATTTTGAAATTCTGAATATAAAAACACCAACATTGCTTGCACTGACAAAGTAAAACCGTATAATACGCGAGCTTGCTAATACCAAGCTGAGCCCTAGGCTCCGGTGTCAGATACATCGACACCCCAACAGTCCCTCCGATTGGGAGGGAAACGCGAAGAAACAACCTCCGGGTCGGAATAAAACGATCTCGGGCGGTATTGTTTCATGTTCTTTTTGCCATCTGGAGCTCTGGTCCATGCAGAACCAAAGAATCCGTATCCGCCTGAAGGCTTTTGATCATCGTTTGATCGACCAGTCTACTGCGGAAATCGTAGAAACTGCCAAACGCACTGGTGCACAGGTTCGTGGTCCTATTCCACTGCCAACTCGCAAAGAGCGTTTCACTGTACTGATTTCTCCACACGTGAACAAAGATGCGCGTGATCAGTACGAAATCCGCACTCACAAGCGTCTGGTTGACATCGTTGAGCCGACAGACAAGACCGTTGACGCGCTGATGCGTCTGGATCTGGCTGCCGGTGTTGACGTCCAGATCAGCTTGGGTTAATTCGGAAAGAGGTTGATAGACAATGACTCTCGGTCTTGTAGGTCGCAAATTGGGTATGACTCGCGTCTTCACTGAAGACGGCGTATCTATTCCAGTGACTGTTATTGAAGTAGAAGCCAACCGTGTTACCCAGCTGAAAACTCTGGAAACTGACGGTTACACCGCTGTTCAAGTAACTACCGGTGTTAAAAAGGCAAGCCGCCTGACTAAAGCTGAAGCTGGCCATTTCGCCAAAGCTGAAGTAGAAGCAGGTCGCGGTCTGTGGGAATTCCGTCTGAACGACGGCGAAGGCGCTGACTTAACTGTTGGTTCTGAGCTGAAAGTCGACATTTTCGCTGACGTTAAAAAAGCAGACGTTACTGGTGTCTCTAAAGGTAAAGGCTTTGCTGGCGTTGTTAAACGTTGGAACTTCCGCACCCAAGACATGACCCATGGTAACTCGCGTTCACATCGTGTTCCGGGTTCTATCGGTCAAAACCAGTCTCCGGGTAAAGTGTTCAAAGGCAAAAAAATGGCTGGCCATTTAGGTTCTGAGCGTGTGACTGTTCAGAGTCTGGATATTGTGCGCGTTGATGTTGAACGTAACCTGCTGCTCATCAAAGGTGCAGTTCCAGGTGCGACCAACGGCGACGTTATCGTCAAGCCTGCCGTTAAAGCGTAACGTCTGAGGAGATAGTAATGGAATTGGTATTGAAAGACGCGCAGAGCGCTCTTCAGGTTTCCGAAACTACCTTCGGTCGTGAGTTCAACGAAGCTCTGGTTCACCAGGTAGTCGTTGCTTATGCTGCTGGCGCCCGTCAGGGTACTCGCGCGCAGAAGACTCGCTCTGAAGTGTCTGGCGGCGGTAAAAAACCGTGGCGTCAGAAAGGTACTGGCCGTGCTCGTGCTGGTACTATCCGTTCGCCAATTTGGCGTGGCGGTGGTGTGACCTTTGCTGCTAAACCGCAAGATCACAGCCAAAAAGTGAACCGTAAAATGTATCGCGGTGCGATCCAAAGCATTCTGTCTGAGCTGGTTCGTCAGGATCGTCTGGTAGTTGTAGAGAAATTTGGTGTTGAAGCTCCGAAAACTAAAGAGCTGCTGACCAAACTGCAAGCACTGGATCTGAAAGACGTGCTGATCGTTACCCCAGAAGTTGAAGAAAATCTGTTCCTGGCTGCTCGCAACTTGTACAAAGTTGACGTACGCGACGTAACAGGTATTGATCCGGTTAGCCTGATCGCCTTCGACAAGGTACTGATGACTGCTGATGCAGTGAAGCAAATCGAGGAGATGCTGGCATGATCCGTGAAGAGCGTCTACTGAAAGTTCTGAAGGCTCCGCACATCTCTGAAAAGAGCACCATGGTAGCTGAAAAACTGAACACTATCGTGTTCAAAGTTGCTACTGATGCTACTAAAGCAGAAATCAAAGCGGCAGTTGAAAAACTGTTCGAAGTTAAGGTTGAAGCTGTTCGTACCTTGAACGTTGTTGGCAAGACCAAACGTACTGGTTCACGCATGGGCCGTCGTTCCGACTGGAAAAAAGCCTACGTGACTCTGGTTGAAGGTCAAGACATCGACTTCGTGGGCGGCGCTGCCGAGTAAGAGGAATTTAAAAAATGGCAATCGTAAAATGTAAGCCTACCTCTCCGGGTCGTCGTCACGTCGTTAAGATCGTCACACCGGAGCTGCATAAAGGTAAACCGTTTGCTGGTCTGCTGGAAGAAAAACGCAAGACTGGCGGTCGTAACAACAACGGTCGTATCACTACCCGTCATATCGGTGGTGGTCACAAACAGCATTATCGTCTGATTGACTTCAAACGCAACAAAGACGGTATCCCAGCTAAGATCGAACGTCTGGAATACGATCCAAACCGTTCTGCTAACATCGCTCTGGTGTTATACGCAGATGGTGAACGTCGTTATATTCTGGCACCAAAAAATCTGAAAGCTGGCGATCCTATCGTTTCTGGTGTGGATGCAGCAATCAAAGCTGGTAACGCGCTGCCTATGCGTAATATCCCGGTTGGTACTACTGTTCACGCAGTAGAAATGAAACCAGGTAAAGGCGCACAGATCGCTCGTTCTGCTGGTGCTAGCGTACAGATCCTGGCGCGTGAAGGTGCATATGTAACCTTACGTCTGCGTTCCGGTGAAGTTCGTAAAGTATTGGCTGAATGCCGTGCTACTGTTGGTGAAGTTGGCAATGCTGAGCATATGCTGCGTCAATTGGGTAAAGCCGGTGCTAACCGCTGGCGTGGCATTCGTCCTACCGTTCGTGGTATGGCGATGAACCCGGTTGACCATCCACACGGTGGTGGTGAGGGTCGCAATAAAGGTATCCAGCCTGTATCTCCTTGGGGTACTCCGGCTAAAGGCTACCGCACCCGTAGCAACAAGCGCACTGACAAGTACATCGTACGTCGTCGTAATAAGTAATTCTTATATAGAGGAATCGCCATGCCACGTTCTCTCAAGAAGGGTCCATTTATTGACCTGCACTTGCTGAAGAAGGTTGAGAAAGCGGTGGAAAGCGCGGACAAAAAGCCTATCAAGACTTGGTCCCGTCGTTCAATGATCATTCCAGATATGATTGGTTTGACCATCGCTGTCCATAATGGTCGTCAGCACGTACCCGTTTATGTATCCGACGAAATGGTTGGACATAAGCTGGGTGAATTTGCACCGACTCGTACTTATCGCGGTCATGCCGCTGATAAGAAGGCCAAGAAGAAATAAGGGATAAATGATGGAAGCTATCGCTAAACACCGTTTTGCCCGGACTTCTGCACAGAAAGCCCGCCTGGTTGCTGATCAGGTCCGTGGTTTGCCTGTGGATCGGGCCTTGAACCTGTTGGCTTTCAGCCCGAAAAAGGCTGCTGAGCTGATCAAAAAGGTTCTGGAGTCTGCTGTTGCTAATGCTGAGCATAACGAAGGCGCGGATATCGACACTCTGAAAGTGCAAACTATCATGGTTGACGAAGGTCCATCTCTGAAGCGTATTCGTGCTCGTGCTAAAGGCCGTGCAGACCGTATCGTCAAGCGTACTGCCCACATCACTGTGGTAGTATCCGACGCTAAGGCTGGGAGATAAGCAATGGGTCAGAAAGTTCATCCGAATGGTATCCGCTTAGGGATTACCAAGCCGTTTAACTCTACTTGGTTTGCTAATACCAAAGAGTTTGCAGACAATCTGCACGGTGATTTTCAGGTGCGTCAGTATCTGACCAAAGAGCTGAAAGCAGCTTCTTTGTCTCGCATTGTTATTGAACGTCCAGCTAAAAGTATTCGCGTAACTATCCACACTGCCCGTCCAGGCGTAGTGATTGGTAAGAAAGGCGAAGATGTTGAAAAACTGCGCAAACAGATTGCTAGCATTGCTGGTGTTCCTGCGCAAATCAACATCGCTGAAGTTCGTAAGCCAGAGTTGGACTCTCAGCTGGTTGCTGACAGTATCTCCTCTCAGCTGGAACGTCGTGTTATGTTCCGTCGCGCTATGAAGCGTGCGGTTCAGAACGCAATGCGTCTGGGTGCTAAGGGTATCAAAGTTGAAGTTAGCGGCCGTTTAGGTGGTGCAGAAATCGCACGTACTGAATGGTATCGTGAAGGTCGTGTACCTCTGCACACACTGCGTGCAGACATTGACTATGCTACCTCTGAAGCACACACCACTTATGGTGTTATCGGTGTTAAGGTATGGATCTTCAAAGGTGAAGTTCTGGGCGGTCTGGCTGCTGTTACTGCTGCAGCTGCAGCTGCACAGCAAGAGCCGGCTCCTGCCAAGCCGAAACGCAAACCGCGTGGTGCTAAGTAAGGAGAACCGGTAAATGTTGCAACCAAAGCGTACAAAGTTCCGTAAGGTTCACAAAGGCCGTAACCGCGGTCTGGCTAATGCAGGTAGCGATGTATCCTTCGGTACCTATGGTCTGAAAGCGGTAACTCGTGGCCAGCTGACAGCCCGTCAGATCGAAGCTGCACGTCGTGCGATGACTCGTGCTGTTAAGCGTCAAGGTAAAATTTGGATCCGTGTTTTCCCGGACAAACCAATTACCGAGAAACCGCTTGAAGTGCGTATGGGTAAAGGTAAAGGTAACGTTGAATATTGGGTTGCCTTGATCCAGCCTGGCAAAGTGCTGTACGAGATGGACGGTGTACCAGAAGCGACAGCGCGTGAAGCATTTGCGCTGGCTGCGGCTAAACTGTCTGTTAAGACCACCTTTGTAATTCGGACGGCTATGTGATGAAAGCTCAAGATCTGCGTCAAAAAAGTGTGGAAGAGCTGAAAGCTGAATTGCTGGGTCTGCTGCGTGCGCAGTTTAATCTGCGTATTCAGAAGAGCACAGGTCAGCTGAACCAAACTCACACTATCAAACAAGTACGTCGCGACATCGCGCGCGTTAAAACTGTACTGAACGAGAAGGCAGGTGCGTAATGACTGATCAAATCCGTACTCTGCAAGGTCGTGTAGTTAGTGACAAAATGGACAAGTCCATTACTGTAGCTATCGAGCGCAAGGTAAAACACCCAATGTATGGGAAAATTATCGTGCGCACGACCAAGCTGCATGTCCACGATGAAAACAACGAATGCAAGATTGGCGACCTGGTGGAAATCCGCGAGTGCCGTCCATTGTCCAAGACCAAGTGTTGGACTCTGGTATCTGTTGTTGAAAAAGCCTAATTTTTTTAATTAGGATTGGAATACGAACGGCTCGTAAGAGTCGTTCGTTTTTTTGGCTATGACTTTGTCTGGTGCTGTGCTATTATGCCGCGCCTTTTGAAGGTAGCCAGATGCCCATTTTAATGTGGGAAGTAGTTATTTAGCGGAGCACTAACATGATCCAAATGCAAAGTATGCTGGACGTCGCCGACAACTCCGGCGCACGCAGCGTAATGTGTATTAAGGTTCTGGGTGGTTCGCACCGCCGTTATGCCGGTGTCGGCGACATCATCAAAGTTTCCATCAAAGAAGCAATTCCGCGTGGAAAAGTTAAAAAAGGTGATGTTTATAATGCGGTGGTCGTTCGCACCCGTAAAGGCGTTCGCCGTCAAGATGGTTCTTTGATCCGCTTTGATCGCAACGCGGCTGTGCTGTTGAACAACCAACATCAGCCGATCGGTACTCGTATCTTCGGCCCAGTGACTCGTGAACTGCGTAATGATAAGTTCATGAAGATCGTGTCCCTGGCCCCGGAAGTACTGTAAGGAGCACAGAACATGGCAGCAAAAATCCGTCGTGAAGACGAAGTAATTGTTTTGACCGGTAAAGACAAAGGCAAACGTGGTAAAGTCACTAAAGTCTTAGTTGAACAGGGCAAAGTAATTGTTGAAGGCATCAACGTGAAGAAAAAACATCAGAAGCCTGTTCCGGCTTTAGGTGTTGCTGGCGGTATCGTTAGCAAAGAAGCAGCTGTTGATGTATCAAATGTAGCGCTGTTCAACCCTGCCACTGGCAAGGGAGATCGCGTTGGTTTCCGATTTGAAGATGGTAACAAAGTTCGTTTCTTCAAATCTAACGGTGAACTTGTAAAGTAATTGGAGTTTAACGATGGCGAAACTGCATGATACCTACAGACAAACTGTAGTCCAGGAACTGATGAACCAGTTCGGCTACAATTCTGTCATGCAAGTCCCTCGGATCGAGAAGATCACCCTGAACATGGGTGTCGGTGAAGCCTTGGCTGATAAAAAGGTGCTGGAAAATGCTGCTAGTGATTTAGCTGCAATTTCTGGTCAAAAGCCACTGATCACCAAAGCACGCAAATCTGTTGCGGGCTTCAAGATTCGTGAAGGCTACCCGATCGGTTGTAAAGTAACCCTGCGCGGCGAGCGTATGTGGGAGTTTTTGGAGCGCTTGATTTGCATCTCTATGCCACGTATTCGTGACTTCCGTGGTGTTAGTGCTAAGTCCTTTGATGGTCGTGGCAACTACTCTATGGGCGTGCGTGAGCAAATCATCTTCCCCGAAATCGACTACGATAAAGTCGATAAAGTACGTGGTCTGGATATTACTATCACAACGACTGCGAAGACTGACGAGGAAGGCCGTGCTCTGCTGGCTGCCTTTAGCTTCCCATTCCGTAAGTAAGGTGTAGGGTTATGGCAAAACTGTCCATGATTGCACGTGAAGATAAACGTGCAAAATTGATTGCAAAACACTTCGAGAAGCGTGTTGCACTGAAAGCGATCATCGCCGACGTGAATGCTTCTGATGAAGCTCGTTGGGACGCAGTGCTCAAGCTGCAACAACTGCCGCGTGACTCCAGCCCGAGCCGTCAACGTAATCGTTGCAATATCACAGGTCGTCCACATGGCTACCTGCGTAAATTCGGTCTTTGCCGCATCAAAGTGCGTGAGCACATGATGAAAGGCGAAATTCCTGGCCTGAAAAAGGCTAGCTGGTAATTAATCACGGGAGTTAAGACACATGAGCATGCAAGATCCGATCGCGGACATGCTGACCCGCATCCGCAACGGTCAGGCGGCCCACAAGGTTTCCGTCTCTATGCCTTCTTCCAAGCTGAAAGTAGCAATTGCTAATCTGCTGAAAGAAGAAGGTTATATCGCTGATGTTAAAGTTAGCGGTGACGTTAAATCTGAACTGGAAATTGAATTGAAATATTTCCAGGGCAAGCCTGTTGTTGAGCTGATCCAGCGCGTAAGTCGCCCTGGTCTGCGTATTTATAAGAAACGTGGCGACCTGCCAAAGATCATTAATGGTCTGGGTATCGCTGTTGTTTCTACTTCTAAAGGTGTGATGACTGACCGTGCTGCGCGTAAAGCAGGCATGGGCGGTGAGATCATCTGCTACGTAGCGTAAGGAGCTAGGAAATGTCTCGTGTTGCGAAAGCACCTGTTACTATTCCGGCTGGCGTGGAAGTAACCCTGAACGGCCAGGAAATAGCTGTTAAAGGTAAAAATGGCACCCTGAAGCGCATTCTGAACGCTGCAGTTATCGTCACCAAAGAAGAAAATGTGTTGAAGTTTGCACCTCAAGAAGGTGTGACTGGTGCTGACGCGCAGGCTGGTACTGCACGTGCACTGGTAAACAACATGGTTATTGGTGTTACTACTGGCTTCGAGCGCAAACTGGTGCTGGTTGGTGTAGGTTACCGTGCACAGGCTAAAGGTAAATCAGTTGGTTTGGCACTGGGTTTCTCCCATCCAATCGACCACGAATTGCCTGAAGGTGTTACCGCTGAATGCCCGACACAGACTGAAATCGTACTGAAAGGTGCGGATAAAGCTCTGTTAGGTCAAGTTGCAGCTGACATCCGCGCCTATCGTAGCCCGGAGCCTTACAAAGGCAAAGGTGTACGCTATTCAGACGAAGTTGTGCGTACTAAAGAAGCTAAGAAGAAGTAAGGTAACACTATGGACAAGAAAGCAGCTCGTATCCGTCGTGCTACTAAAGCACGTCGTAAAATGCTGGAACTGGGCGCGACTCGTCTGGTGGTTCACCGTACTCCGCGTCATATTTATGCGCAGGTTATCGCTGCAAGCGGTGCAGAAGTTTTAGCTTCTGCATCTACTGTAGAGTCAACCATTCGTGAGCAAGTGAAATACACCGGTAATGCCGATGCGGCCGCCGCGGTGGGTAAAGCTATTGCAGAGCGTGCTCTGGCAAAAGGTATTACCACTGTAGCGTTCGATCGCTCTGGGTTCCAATATCATGGTCGCGTAGCCGCACTGGCTACTGCTGCACGTGAAGCTGGTCTTCAGTTCTAAGCCAGGAGTCGACAATGTCTAAAATCGAATCTCAAGCCGGTGAACTGCAAGAAAAGTTAGTCGCAGTGAACCGTGTTTCTAAAGTAGTTAAAGGTGGTCGTATTTTCTCCTTTACAGCATTGACTGTAGTAGGCGATGGTTCAGGCCGCGTTGGTTTTGGTTACGGTAAAGCACGTGAAGTTCCTGCTGCCATTCAAAAGGCAATGGAACAAGCTCGTCGTAACATGGTTAAAGTTGAGCTGATTGAAGGCACACTGCATCACCATGTTAAAGGAACCCATGCTGGTTCTACCGTATTTATGCAGCCTGCTTCTCAGGGTACCGGTATCATTGCCGGTGGCGCAATGCGTGCCGTTCTGGAAGTGGCTGGTGTACATAACGTTCTGGCAAAGACCTATGGTTCAACCAATCCGATGAATGTAGTGCGTGCGACTATTGAAGCTTTAGCACACATTAGCTCACCGGAACAAGTTGCTGCCAAACGTGGTCTGCGCGTGGAAGAAATCCTGGGGTAATAACGACATGGCTAACAAGACTGTAAAAGTTACACAGACTCGCAGCTCCATCGGTCGTTTGCCGAAGCACAAAGCCTCTTTATTGGGCTTGGGTTTGCGTCGTATTGGTCACACCGTTGAGCTGGAAGATACTCCATGCGTACGCGGCATGATCAACCAGGTTCATTACATGGTGAAGGTGGAGGAGTAATCGATGCGTTTAAACACTCTTTCTCCAGCTGCTGGTGCTAAATCGGCTAAAAAGCGTGTAGGTCGTGGTATCGGTTCTGGTTTGGGTAAAACCGGTGGCCGTGGCGTAAAAGGCGCTGGTTCACGAGCTGGTAGTGGTGGTCGTGCTGGTTTTGAAGGCGGTCAAATGCCATTAAAAATCCGTATGCCAAAATTCGGTTTTTACTCCCGTAAAGGTGCAGTAACTGCTGAAGTTCGTCTGAGCGAAATTGCTAAAGTTGAAGGCGATGTAGTCGACCTGAACACTTTAAAACAAGCTGGCGTAATCACTAAAGGCATGCAGTTTGCTAAGATCGTTCTCTCTGGGAACATCGATCGTGCAGTTACCGTTCGTGGTGTAGGCGCTACTCAAGGTGCTCGCGCTGCAATCGAAGCTGCCGGTGGCAAAATCGAGGAATAATAAGTAGATGGCCAAGAAACCAGGATTAGTAACACGGGGCTCGCAAGGGGGCCTGAGCGAACTGAAGAGCCGTTTGCTTTTCGTTCTAGGTGCTATCATCGTCTTCCGTGCGGGCGCTTATGTGCCGATTCCTGGTATTGACGCTACTGTGCTGGGACAATTGTTCCAGCAACAGAAGGGAACCATCATTGAAATGTTTAACATGTTCAGTGGTGGTGCTCTGTCTCGTGCATCTATTTTTGCGTTGGGTATCATGCCGTATATTTCGGCATCAATTATTATCCAACTGTTGACCGTGATCAGTCCTTATTATGCTGAGCTTAAAAAGGAAGGTGAAAGTGGTCGACGTGTGATCAGTAAGCATACTCGTTGGGGTACATTAGCACTGGCTACTGTACAGGCATCGGGTATTGCAACTGGTTTACCAAACATGATGCATGGCTTGGTGCTCAACCCCGGTTTCGGCTTCTACTTTACTGCGGTCGTTAGTTTGGTCACTGGTACCATGTTCTTGATGTGGTTAGGTGAGCAAATAACGGAACGTGGTATCGGTAACGGTATTTCGCTGATCATTTTTGCGGGTATTGTCGCAGGTTTGCCTCATGCAATTGGTGCTACTGCGGAACAAGCTCGTCAGGGTGAGTTGCATATCCTGTTGCTATTGTTGCTCGCTGTTATCGTGTTTGCTGTTACTTACTTTGTTGTGTTTGTTGAGCGTGGTCAGCGTCGTATTGTCGTAAACTATGCTAAACGCCAGCAAGGTAACCAGATTTTTGCAGCTCAAAGCACGCACTTACCGTTAAAACTTAATATGGCGGGTGTTATCCCTGCGATTTTTGCATCCAGTATCATTCTTTTCCCAGGTACAATAGCGTCTTGGTTTGGTCAAGGTGATTCATGGATTGCAAATATTCTGCAAGAAGTCTCTATGAGCTTGCAGCCAGGGCAGCCGTTGTACGAATTGTTGTATGCTATTGCGATTATTTTCTTCAGCTTCTTCTATACCGCGTTGGTATTCAACCCGCGTGAGACAGCGGATAACCTGAAGAAAAGCGGTGCATTTATCCCAGGCATTCGCCCAGGTGAACAAACAGCACGTTTTATCGATAAAGTAATGACTCGTCTAACACTGGCCGGGGCTTTGTACATCACAGCGATTTGCTTAGTACCCCAGTTATTGATGACCTTCTGGCATGTGCAGTTCTACTTCGGTGGTACTTCTTTGCTGATTATTGTTGTGGTTATCATGGACTTCATGGCACAGGTACAAACTCATATGATGTCTCATCAATATGGCGATGTACTGAAAAAAGCCAATCTTAAAGGCGTAGGCCGTTAATTCGGTCTAATATTGCGGAGTTAAGCAATGAAAGTTCGCGCTTCCGTCAAAGCAATCTGCCGTAATTGCAAAATCATCAAACGCCACGGTGTGGTTCGCGTGATTTGCACTGAGCCGAAGCATAAACAACGCCAAGGCTAATTATATTTTCGGTAGAGACTTGAAAAGTCGAGGCTGGCTAAGTACATTAGCCAGCCTACATTTGTGTGTAGGTTGACCACCATGTATCCGGAACGGGCTTTGTGGTGGTCATTAAATTACTATTTGTTTTAGGAGTGGAATAGTGGCCCGTATCGCTGGCATTAACATTCCTGACCATAAACATGCAGTTATCGCGTTAACTGCGATTTATGGCGTTGGCGACACCCGTGCAAAGCAGATTTGCGCAGCGGCTGGTATCGCCGAGGATGTGAAAGTTAAAAATCTGGACGAAGCTCAAATTGAAGCGCTTCGTACTGAAGTAAGCAAATTTACTGTTGAAGGCGACCTGCGTCGTGAAGTATCCATGAACATCAAACGTCTGATGGACTTGGGATGCTACCGTGGCTTGCGTCATCGTCGTGGTTTGCCGGTTCGCGGACAGCGTACCAAAACTAACGCGCGCACCCGTAAGGGTCCTCGTAAACCGATTAAGAAGTAAACGGGAAGGTAGAAAATGGCAAAAGCTCCTACTCGTGCTCGTAAGCGCGTTAGAAAGCAAGTTAGCGACGGCATTGCACACGTTCATGCCTCTTTCAATAACACAATCGTTACCATTACCGATCGTCAGGGTAATGCTCTGTCATGGGCAACTGCTGGTGGTTCTGGTTTCCGTGGTTCTCGTAAATCCACTCCGTTCGCTGCACAGGTTGCTGCAGAGCGTGCTGGTGAGATCGCCAAAGAATATGGCGTTAAAAACCTGGAAGTAATGGTTAAAGGTCCTGGTCCGGGCCGTGAGTCTTCTATTCGTGCTTTGAATGCTGCGGGTTTCCGCATCACCAATATCACGGATGTAACTCCGATCCCGCACAACGGTTGTCGTCCTCCTAAAAAACGCCGTGTATAACGTTGTCTAGTAGGATTGTTGGAGAAAGAACATGGCAAGATATTTAGGCCCAAAGCTGAAGCTTAGCCGTCGTGAAGGCACCGATCTGTTCCTGAAATCAGGCGTTCGTGCTATCGACTCTAAGTGTAAAATTGACACAGCTCCTGGTCAGCACGGTGCGCGTAAGCCACGTCTGTCTGACTACGGTGTACAGCTGCGTGAAAAACAGAAAGTCCGTCGTATTTACGGCATTCTGGAAAAACAATTCCGTAACTATTACCGTGAAGCGACTCGCATCAAGGGTAATACTGGTGAGAACCTACTGCAGTTGCTGGAAGGTCGTCTGGACAACGTAGTTTATCGTATGGGTTTTGCATCTACCCGCGCGGAAGCTCGCCAGCTGGTTAGCCATAAAGCTATCGTTATCAATGGCAAAGTGGTAAACATTCCTTCTTATAACGTTTCTCCGGAAGATGTAGTCACTGTTCGTGAGAAGGCGAAAAAACAAGCTCGTATTAAAGCCGCATTAGACGTGGCTGCGCAGCGTGAAAAGCCAACTTGGATTGAGATCAATGCAGACAAAATGGAAGGCGTTTACAAACGTCTGCCAGAGCGTTCAGATCTGTCTGCTGACATCAATGAACAGTTGATCGTCGAGCTTTACTCTAAGTAAGGCTTAGCTTCTAAGAGAGGACATAATGCTGGGTTCTGTAACAGATTTTCTCAAGCCACGTTTGGTTGATATCGAGCAACTCAGTCCGACTCATGCCAAGGTAACACTTGAGCCGTTGGAGCGTGGTTTCGGTCATACTTTAGGTAATGCGTTACGACGCATTCTCCTGTCGTCCATGCCGGGATGTGCAGTTGCTGAGGTTGAGATCGACGGCGTATTGCACGAGTACAGCAGTAAAGAAGGTGTTCAGGAAGATATCCTGGAAATCTTGCTGAACTTAAAAGGCATTGCAGTAAAGCTGGAAGGTAAAGATGAAGTAATCCTTTCGCTGACCAAGTCTGGTGCGGGCCCGGTCACGGCAGGTGATATCATCCATGGTGATGATGTTGTCATTGTCAATCCGGAGCATGTGATTTGTCATCTGACTGGTGCTAATGCTGAAATCAGCATGCGTCTGCGTGTACAACGTGGTCGTGGCTATGTTCCTGCATCAGCGCGTTTGCATACAGATGATGAAGATCGTCCAATTGGTCGTTTGTTACTGGATGCGGCGTTTAGCCCTGTAGTGCGTATTGCCTACAATGTTGAAGCTGCTCGTGTGGAACAACGTACTGATCTGGATAAGTTGGTTATCGATATGGAAACCAACGGTACGCTAGATCCGGAAGAAGCCATTCGCCGTGCAGCTACTATTTTGGCTGAGCAGTTGGATGCCTTTGTTGATTTGCGTGATGTTTCCGTTCCAGAGAAGAAAGAAGACAAGCCGGAGTTCGATCCGATCCTGCTGCGTCCTGTTGATGATCTGGAATTGACAGTTCGTTCTGCGAACTGCCTGAAAGCAGAAGCAATCCATTATATTGGTGATCTGGTACAGCGCACTGAGGTTGAGTTGTTAAAAACTCCTAACCTGGGTAAAAAGTCTTTGACCGAAATCAAAGACGTGCTGGCTTCCCGTGGTTTGTCTCTGGGCATGCGTCTGGAGAATTGGCCGCCGGCAAGTTTGGCAGACAATTGATCCAGATTGCAGGTTCTACCGATTTTGTTAGAAGGATAAGGTCATGCGCCATCGTTTGAGTGGTCGTCAACTGAACCGGAATGCTAGCCATCGTCAGGCTATGTTCCGCAACATGGCCAGCTCCCTGGTTCGTCATGAGATCATCAAGACGACTTTGCCTAAAGCAAAGGAGCTACGTCGTGTAGTTGAGCCCTTGATTACTCTTGCTAAGAGTGACAGTGTTGCAAATCGCCGTTTGGCATTTGCTCGTACCCGCGACAGAGATGTTGTTGGTAAACTGTTTACTGAACTTGGCCCACGTTTTCAAGGTCGTCCAGGTGGTTATACGCGCATTCTGAAATGCGGTTTCCGCGCTGGTGATAACGCACCAATGGCTTATATTGAGCTGGTTGGTCGTCCAGTAGATGCTGAAGCAGCTACTGAAGAATAAAATGAAGCCGGGGTAACCCGGCTTTATTTTTTCTGCTTTTATCATACACACCTTTCTGAATCAGATACCTTTCGAACTCAGCTTATACTCTAGTCCTACCTTTGCTATAATATGACCGTTATTATCAGACCCTATTATCTTCATGTTTTTTAAGCAGAAGTTCATGGTTGATTTTAGTCATCTACACGCAGTGATCTGAAGGATGCAATGCTTACGTCTTCCCGAATTGAATTAAAACCACCATCACTGGACTGGGTTGAACCACTGCGTCTGGCTTTATCTGAAAGTTATGAATTGCATCAGCTATTTCTTGATTGGGCGGAGCCTGATCCATCTATATTGACGGTCACTGCCAATATGAATGTGGCGAAAGAGCAATTTGAACGTAAAGAACATGAATTACGTTTTATGATTGTGCGGCGGGAAGATCAGTTGTTGGTTGGTAGTATTAGTTTACACGTCAGGGATGTCTCGGTTCCCTATTATGAGATTGGTTACTGGGTGCGACAATCTGCGGCTGGTAAAGGTTATATAACAGAAGCGGTATTGTTATTGGCCGATTATGCTTTTATTCATCTGCATGCGGCTCGACTGGAGATCCGTACCGCAGCGAGCAATGAAAAAAGTCGTGCCGTAGCAGAACGAGCCGGTTTTAGGCTGGAAGCGACTTTAAAAAATGCCTGTCGTTCGCAAGGTCATCTGGATGATACGTTGGTTTATAGCCGTATTGGTTATGAAGATATGATCCCGGAGATCGATCTGGTTGATATCTCTCCGGATGGCCTCGATTACTAAACACTAATTACCATTATTCATCGTATTTTTCGATGGGTTTGCCCATTTCTGTCATTATCTGCTGAACCATGAGCGGAATATCATCAGGACAATCTTTGCGTAAATCGTCATCCGCCGGCAAAGGTTGACCGGTATAGGCATGCAGGAACGCTTCACAAAGCAATTCGCTATTGGTGGCATGACGTAGATTGTTTATTTGGCGGCGAGTACGTTCATCTGTCAGTATTTTTAATACTTTCAGTGGAATTGAAACCGTAATCTTTTTGACCTGTTCACTTTTTTTGCCGTGTTCTGCATACGGACTAATATATTCGCCATTCCACGCCGTTTTCATTGCTCACCTGTTATTCCAGCCAGACAAAGCATAGTAACCCGTATAGGCAGTAATGGCAATCCATAGGCAAAGCCATGTAGACGTCTGGAAGTGTTGACGTCTTGTTTGCGGTGGGGTACCGTGATAGCACGCGCGACTATCAAGGATCTATCATGTCGGATTACCAACGAGAAACATACGCTGTCAAATCAGGAATTGCTGCTGATACTCAATTTGGTTCGGTTGTTCCGCCTATTTATTTATCCACAAACTATACCTTTGCCGGTTTCGGTGAAAAACGCGAATTTGACTATAGCCGTTCCGGTAATCCGACCCGCAGCACGTTAGCAGGGGCATTGGCAGCACTAGAAGGTGGCGCCGGCGCTGTGTTTACCGGCAGTGGCATGGGGGCGATCAATTTAGTTACTGCCTTGTTGTCTTCCGATGATTTACTGGTTGCACCACATGATTGCTACGGTGGTACTTATCGGTTATTCCAACATGTTGCTGCGAAAGGTTCTTACCGTGTGTTATTTGTGGATCAAACCGACCCTGTCGCATTGGCGAATGCTCTCGCGCAGAAGCCGAAATTAGTCTGGGTTGAAACACCATCTAATCCGTTATTACGCGTGGTTGATATTGCTGCTATTTGTCAGCAATCCCATGCTGTAGGCGCATTAGTAGCGGTGGATAACACGTTCTTGTCACCGCTCCTACAACAACCACTGGCTCTGGGGGCTGATATTGTTGTGCATTCCACAACCAAATATCTGAACGGTCATTCAGACGTGGTTGGTGGCGCGGTGATTGCGAAAGAGCCTGAATTGCATGAAAAACTGGCCTGGTGGGGTAACTGCCTTGGACATACTGGCGGTGCATTTGATGCGTATCTGACGCTGCGTGGTCTGCGCACTCTGGCACCGCGTATGCGAGCACATCAGGAAAATGCGAATGCCGTTTTGACTTATCTGCAGCAACAGCCACGCGTAACTAAAATTTATCATCCAAGTTTGCCTGAGCATCCTGGGCATGAAATTGCCCAGCGTCAACAACAGGGCTTTGGTGCGATGCTGAGTTTTGAAGTGGATTTTGATATAGAACAATTAAAGCAATTTTTGGGTGGTTTGCAGCTGTTTTGTCTGGCAGAGTCATTAGGTGGAGTGGAAAGTCTGGTCGCACATCCAGCGAGTATGACCCATGCGGGGATGGATCCAGATGCACGCCGCGTAGCGGGTATTTCTGACCAGTTGCTGCGTTTTTCCATTGGAATCGAACATATCACCGATCTGCTGGCTGATTTAGATCGCGCATTTGCTTGTGTTGCCAGCAAATAAAGTCGTAATACCAATATAGCATCACTTGCTGTATTAAAAGATTAAGAGGTAACTAAGTATGCCGCATACTGCAACAGGCCACCTGCCAGGACGTCAGGTACATAAATT
>JAQUHG010000258.1 GCA_028683735.1 Tolumonas sp.
CAACTGGCCTTGCCAATGATGGTGGAACATAACACCAGCGCCTATCAAACTGGGTTTACCGTCACCATCGAAGCAGCTCGCGGTGTGACGACCGGTGTTTCCGCCCAAGATCGCATTACGACCATTCGAGCCGCTACCGCCGATGGTGCCATTGCAGCGGATTTGCATCGTCCAGGGCATGTCTTCCCTCTGCGTGCCCGTGCTGGCGGCGTCTTAACCCGTCGCGGTCACACCGAAGCCACGGTCGACCTGATGAAACTCGCCAGTTTGAAACCGTATGGGGTTTTGTGCGAACTGCAGAATGAAGACGGTTCAATGGCTCGTTTGCCAGAGATTGTAAAATTTGCCAATAAACACGATATGCCAGTGTTGTGTATCGAAGATTTGGTTACTTATCTGACCGAAAACGCAAAAGAAGCGGGTTAATCGTTTTTTGCTGAAACAGTAATCGATAGAAATAAAAAAGGTCGCTCATAACATAGCGACCTTTTGCCATTTTATAGGCTATTAACGCATGTCACGTAATGCCTGAATACGTTTTTCCAATGGTGGATGGCTCATGAACAGTTCAGTCATAGCCGTTTTACCGTTGATACCAAATGCCATCATAGTGCCATCCAGTTGCGATTCATGACCGCGCGCCAGTCGCTCTAATGCAGCAATCATCTTCTCTTTACCAACCAATTTGGCCGAACCGGCATCGGCACGGAACTCGCGTTGACGAGAGAACCACATCACAATGACGGATGCCAGCATACCGAATACCAGCTCCAGCACCATGGAGATAGCAAAGTACGCCATGCCGCCGCCAAAGCTGGACTCTTCATTATCCGAGCGGGATACATTACTGATAAGACCAGCCAGCAAACGCGACAGATAAATAACGAAGGTGTTTACTACCCCCTGAATTAACGTCAGCGTGACCATGTCACCATTTGCAACATGGCTTATTTCGTGAGCTAAAACAGCCTCTGCTTCATCACGGCTCATGCTGTAAAGCAAACCAGAGCTGACTGCTACTAACGCCTCGTTACGGTTAGCGCCAGTCGCGAATGCATTCATATCCGGTGCGTCATAAATACCCACCTCCGGCATGCCAATACCTGCTTGTTCTGCCTGACGTTTAACTGTATTCACCAACCAGTATTCAACTTCATTGCGTGGTTGTTCAATAGGCTGAATACCATAGGCACGTTTGGCCATCCATTTTGACATCAGCAGAGAAATAATTGAGCCACCGAAACCAAACACCATCGCCATCAGCAATAAACCGGATGAACCGCGGGTGTTGATACCAAAAAAACTACTCAAAAGACTCAATACGATTGACAGTACCAGCATCACTGCCAGGTTTGTCGCAAGAAACAGCACAATGCGTTTCATTTCAGCTCCTTTCAAAGTGCGTTAATGTGCATACGCACACAACCTGATCATAGGGGTGCCAACAGGAATTTCAAGTAAATGAAATGTAAGAAATACAATACTTATTTTTCGAATAAACCGAGGTATTTATAAAAACACCTCGGTTATACGCATAAGATCACAGAAGAGAAGAGATATCGAGGTACTGCCCGAGATTATGCTCATAAGGCTTATTGATGTAAGGGATTTCCCCCAGGAACGGTGCAGGCAATAAGCTCTTTAATGTTTCGAGATTAGATTGGTAGTGGCTCATAGCCGGATTAATACGATTCATGCACCAACCAGTCAGTGGCAACATGTCATGATGGATCGCTTCTTGTGTTAGTACCGCATGGTTAATACAACCTAACCGCGCACCAACCACCATAAGCACTGGCAGATTTTCATATTTAACCCAGTCAGAGAGAAAATGCCCATGACCAATCGGAACACGCCAGCCGCCCGCTCCTTCGACAAAAATAATATCCGCGTTGGTTTTTTGCTGCAGATAGGCAAGCCCTTCCGACAACACATCTAATTTGATGGTTGTGCCCGACTCTTCAGCGGCAATGTGAGGAGAGGAAAATGCTTCGAAAGAATAACCAACCACCTGATCATAACTTAATTGCAAAGAGCTGTTCTTTTGCAATAACAAGACATCCTGATTGCACAGGCCATCTTCCATAATTTCACAACCCGCGGCGACTGGTTTGTAAGCAACCGCTTTTAATCCTTGTGCTGCAGCGGCATGCAATAAAGCCAGCGTACTCGTTGTTTTACCTACATCGGTATCAGTGCCGGTAACAAAAAAGGTTTTGCTCATCGATGTAAAACTCCATAACACACGTTATAGGTGACCGGAAGCAGTCCCGTGGGTAACCGGTATCGTTCATATGCCTGCTGCAAGCACTGCAATTTCTGTCTGGTTAATAATCCCTGACTGCGGTGACCATTAACCTGACTCGCACCAATCCGCTTTAAACTCTGCAAGATGGCATTCACATCTGCGTAATACATAACATGGCGTTGCACCCGCCAGGTTTTACATCGTATTTCCGCTTGCTGTAACACTGAACGAAGCTCCAGCTCCTCCATGAACTGATTAACATGCTCATGGTTATCCACTGCCATCCATGCTTCCCGTAGCTCAAATAAACTTCCCGAATTAAGCGTAGCAAACAGTGCGTAACCCTGTGACGTTAATACCCTTTTTATTTCCCTGAAAGCTTGCGTTGGATCATGACACCACTGTAATGCCAAACTGGAGAACACCAGATCCAACGACTCACTGCGCAGCGGTAAGGCTTCCGCATCACCACAAACATATCCTTGAGCTTTGTCACACAAGCTAGCCTGTTTCAGCATGCCGGGTGAAATATCTAACGCCAGCAAGTAGTTACATAATTGTTGCAAATCAGGTAAAAAAAAGCCGGAGCCACATCCCAGATCGAGACCATTCCCATATTTTTTCTCTGGAATAAGACTCAATAGATTACGACCAACTTCTTTTTGTAACAAGGCATATTGATCATACGATTGCGCTGCTTTACTAAAACGCTGTGCCACCGCCTGTTTATCTACCGGTTCAAGCATCTGTCACACACTCTTTTAACTCGTCAAGCAGAAGGGATACATCGGACAGCTGATGGGCAGCCGTTAGCGTAATACGTAACCGGGCAGTTCCACTTGGTACTGTTGGCGGGCGGATCGCGGTAACCCACAATCCGCGTTCACGTAATTTATTCGCTACCGCCACGGCTTTATCGGCATCACCGATTATTAGCGGTTGGATCGCCGTTGAAGATTCACCAGCAACCAAGCCTAATTCAGCGATACCTGCTTTAAATTGCCGGATCAACGCCTGCAAATGCGCGCGTTGCGCATCAGCTTGTTTCACCCATGCCACAGCGGCACTAATAGCATGCGCCTGTGCGGGTGGCATATGAGTGCTGTAGACATAATCACGCGCGAAATTAACCAGATAATCGGTGAGCTGTCGGCTACCGCCAACAAATGCCCCGGCGACACCCAGCGCTTTACCAAATGTCGCCATGCGGATGTGCAGACTATCCGGAGCAACGCCCTGCTGTGATAACGTGCCACGCCCTTGTTCACCCAGCACACCGATACCATGTGCATCATCGAGCATTAGCCAGTTATGACTTTGTTGCGTCAGATCAGCCAATTGCTGACAAGGCGCCTGATCGCCATCCATGCTGAACACACCTTCGCTCATGATCAAGCCGGAACGTGGTTGTAACAGCGATGCCAGATGAGCCATATCGTTATGCCGAAAACGCAGCATTTTAGCTGGCGATTGCGCACCCGCTTCCTGTAGCGACGCATGATTAAGGCGGTCCTGATACTGGATATGCTCTTTCTGCAATAACGCTTTTATTACGGCCTGATTAGCACCAAAACCGGTAGAAAACAGCAGCACCGACTCCACCTGCAGCCATTCCGCCAGTGTCTGCTCAAGTTTGGCATGTGCGTCGGTATAACCCGTGACCAGTGGCGACGCACCAGAACCAGCGCCCCAGCGCTCCAATCCTTCCTGCCAGGCTTTGATCAAAAATGGCTTGGCAGCTAACCCCAGATAATCATTGCTGGAGAAATTCAGATAGCGTCGGTCATTCAGCGTGATATAGCGCCCTTGCCCCGATTGCAATGTCTGCCGCTGACGAAGCAGGCCCTGTTGGGCCCGCTCATTTAGCGCGGTTTGCAGATCAAACGGCATTAGCCTGTGCCTTTGGTTTGCTGGCATCGTAAAACAATGCACCTTCCGCCTGATCGGCAATAGCTTCCATCAACGCATGCTCTTCCACCATATCGGGTTTCTGTGCACGCGCTTCAGGTTTCAAACCTAAACGGGCAAACAGTTGCATGTCTTCATTAGCATCTGCATTCGGGGTGGTCAGCAGCTTGCAGCCGTAGAAAATCGAGTTTGCGCCAGCCATAAAACACAACGCCTGCATTTGATCGTTCATTTTTTCACGACCCGCAGACAG
>JAQUHG010000028.1 GCA_028683735.1 Tolumonas sp.
ATTCAGCCCACCGACCGGTTGCACATTACCAAATTGGTCTACGGCACCGGTTACAGCCAGATGTTGATAGATCGGTTGTTGTGCCAAAGCAGAGAGTAGGGCACAAAGGCCGGTAAGAGCGGCGCTGTCACCATCGATTTCACTGTACGATTGTTCGAACACCAGATTGGCGGATAAAGGTGAGGGGTTTTCAGCACCAAATAGTGTTGAGAGATAACCATGGATGATCATCATGGCTTTTGCATGAATATGACCCGCCAACTCAGCTTTACGTTCAATGTCGGAAACATCACCGTCGCCCATATGAACAGTCGCGGTTAATCGTACGGGTTCGCCAAAGTCATAAGGGTGGCCCATGATCTGAATGACTGAAAGCCCGTTAATCTGACCAACGACTTCACCTTCGGTTTGTAACAGGATCTGCTGGTCCACGATGCCTTGGTCAGATTGCTCGACGATGTAGTTCAGTCGATATTCCTGCTCAGACAATGCCGCTTTAATATGTAGCGATGAGATCAGCTCTGCACCTTGTTCGGAGGCAATACTGTGTGCCAGTTGCATCAGTGCGACCAGTTGCGTTTCGGCAAATGAGAGGATGCGTTGATGTTCACATAAACGACAGGAAAATCGCATCAGCTCTTTAATTGCCGAAGCATCGAAATCCAGTAATTCCCAATGATGACGAATATGGCACAACAACCCGGTAAATTGGGCTACAGAATCTTCGTCATACGGAAATTCGGTGATGAGATCGGTTCGCAGGAAAATCTTCTCTGAAAACTCATTATCCAACAGATTGAATTCTGCAATAGAGATACGATCACCGACCAGAATCAGTTTGATATCTAATGGCGTAGCTTCTGGCTGGAAAAACGGTGTTTGTGGCGGCGTATCTTCCGGCGCAGACCAATCGAGATAACCAGTTGCCAGTGCATTATGCAGTTTGAACCACAATTGTGGTTTCATCAGCAATTCATCCACTGGGATGATCAAATAACCGCCATTGGCTTCACGTAATAAACCGGCTTCCAGTAAATGGTGGTTACTGTAAACGCTACCTTGTTCTGTCACATAATTAATAGAACCAAACAGGGAACGCCAGGTTAAATCTCGGGCGTAAATGACCGGTGGCTGCGGTTGCAGTTGGTGGATCATCAGATTCATCAAGACCGGATGTGTAAACACACCATCTTGTGCCACATGCGCGGACAGTTCCGTCAGGTATTCAGCCAGTTTTTCGTCATTATCCTGTTTCCGCAGGATCTTGTTAACCAGCTCTTCTGCGTCTAGTTTCAGTCGCAGTAATTTGAACAGGTCATCTAATAAATCGCAAAACTCTGGGCCGGTACCTGCTTTCAATTTCAGCCATATTGGGCGGAAAGGGTTTTTCAGATTTTCGGTATAGCAAAGATCAAAACTACGATTAAATGGTTTTGGGCAGTCATCAATCAGATCCATGATGACACGTTCGTAGTTGACGCCAGGGAAACCACTTAACAGTAAAGCCGGACAGCTTTGGCTGGCAGTATTGAGGCGCAAAATAGCTGATGCCGCACGTTCTTGCGTTTCAGCGAAACTAATCGGTTGAACAGAGGATAATTTCTCGCACGACAAATCTGAAAAGTCGGGAAGGAGGGCTTCTGCAGCTAGTTCTGTCACTTAAATTTAATTCCTTTGCTATAGACTAGATGATTATACCTGACAGAATCCGTAAACCTATCTCTTCTCGTTATCTATCAAAAAACGAATTTCGTAATTTGATTACATAAATGAAATTAAAAAAAGATTAAATCACGCCAATAAATGATCTAAAACAATAAAAAACAGATATATGCTGCTTTGCTGACCAAAAAATTTTGTTATTACGTAAAAAAATTACAAATTGTGCTGGACATTTGTACGATTAGGATCAAGAATTAACACATTGACTCAGCTTCTGCTTTGTCTTCATTGTTTCCTTTGTTGTTGTGTGTTGTTGCCCATCAAGTGGTTGCCGGTGATTCACCCCCACTAAACCAGTTGAAAGGGCATTTCTTTTTACTGATTATTGTCAGTGCCTCGTTTTTTGGGGTAACCGAAAGGTTACCCCTTTTATTTTGGTTTTTTTCTATGAATGCATTCCAACGATTGAGACAACAACGACTGGCGAAAGCGACAAAGCCGTTTAATGCCCGTGGCGGATCGATTGCCCGCTGTGAAGGCTGCGGTTTACCGGTTGTGCAGTGTGCTTGTGCATTAAAACCAGAAGGTATGCCGCAAGCAGCGTTCTGTTTACTGATGTACGACACCGAGCCAATGAAGCCTTCCAACACAGGTCGATTGATTGCCGACATTTTTCCGCATGATACTTACGCTTTTATGTGGTCGCGCACAGAGGTTGATGAAGGCTTACTGGCTTTATTAGCTGATCCGACTTATTCACCGGTTGTGGTGTTTCCGGAAAGCTATGTGCAAGCGGGTGAACGCGAAGTGATCAACACAGTAGAAACATTACCAAACCGGCCACTCTATATTTTGCTTGATGGCACATGGAGTGAGGCGCGGAAAATGTTCCGAAAAAGCCCATACCTCGATCAATTCCCGGTAGCGTCTGTGCAGCCGCAAACCTTGTCAGCTTACCGTTTGCGCGTGGCATCTAACGAAAATCAACTGTGTACCGCTGAGGTTGCTTGTTGTTTATTACAACAACAAGGTGATATTGCTGCGTCAACCATGCTGTATGACTGGTTTTCGCTGTTCCGCCAACGTTATTTAACGATCAAACCACACCATCAACGTTTTCTGACCGATAACCTCTCTGCTGATGATGACCTGCGTAACGTGATCAGTTAACCAGCGTTGTAAATTGCTGAACGATGTAATCCCGCACATATTGATGGGCTGGATCATGATCATGCAGCCGATGCCAGACCAGATTGAGTGGTACGTTGACATCCTGATCGGCGAATGGCACTACGTTGAATTCATCAAAGAGTGAATATTGAGTGATCATAAGCCTAGGTAAAATCACCAAAACCGGGCACATTGCGATGATTGCCGGAATCGCGGTGATCCCTGACGTTGTTGCCATGATCTTGCGTTTCAGACCATGTGCCTGAAAGTAACTTTCAATAATGCTGGTCGTGTTATGAGCATAACTGGTCGTGAGTTGCGGCACTGCCGCTAATTCTTCCAGTGTCGGGTTGTCTGGCAACGTCAGTAATTTAGGGTTATAAACATACACAAAATGACTACGAGTCAGTAGTTGCTGTTGATATCCCTCAGACAGATCAATTTGCGCACCTGTAATCGCAAAATCAATTCCACCGTTATCTAGCTCATCACTGAGCTGAAAAATGGGCACTGCTTTGACATGAATATGGATGCCGGGTGCATGGGTACCTAAATAGCGTAATAAGTCGGGCAATAACAATCGCTCTAAATGCTCTGGCATACCCAAGCGTAGCGATGCTTTGATGGTCATTGGGTCAAATAATTGTAGGCTAAGTTCCACCTGTAATTGATCCAGCCATTGCGCAACAAAAGGCGCTAATTGGCTTGCGCGGGCGGTCGGTTGCATTTTGGCGCCACGTTTTACAAATAAGGGGTCATCCAACATGTCGCGTAAACGGTTCAAGGCATGACTCAATGCTGACTGACTCAAACCCACTCGCTGCGCTGCACGGGTTACATTACCTTGTTCGGCATACAACGCTTCCAAAACCACCAACAGGTTAAGATCCCAGTGACGGAATTGCTGGAAAAAGCTCGCCGATCTTGCATTATTCATTTCATTCATAATGGCTATTATATATGCTCATTTGATTCATAATATTACTTTCTTACAATATATACCTCTTGCGAGGTATACCCATGTTGTACGCAGCTCCATTTAATCCGCCGATTATCCGGCAACTTCTCCGTATCAATATTGGCCTGATGGTTTGTATTGAATTTATTATGAATGCCATGTTGTCATTTTCATCCTCATACCTGTGTGGTGGTTTAGGGATGACGTTGCATACCTACAGTCTGACGACCGCTATCTATGCAGGAACAGCGATCTTGATGATTGCTCAGCATCATTGGCTGGTTTCTCAGCTTGGTTACCGCCGGTTTATTCGTTACGCACTTGTTTTCTTTACCGTTGGTTCATTGATTTGCGCTAATGCAGATGCCGCAGCGTTGTTTATTTTCGGACGAATTATCCAAGCGATAGGCGGTTCTGCTTTTTTCACTGCTGCTCGAGTACATGTCAATTTCTTTGCGCCAACACCTGCCGGACGCGGGTTAGCGATACGTTACATGGCATATTGCTTAGTGGGCGGAAGTGCAATGGCTGCATTTTTGGCGGCGTTGATTTTGGAACATTACAGCTGGCGTGCGTTGTTCTTGATTCAACTGCCACAAATAGCCGCTGTCTGGTGGTTAACAGGGAAAACGACAAGTAATGTGCGCAAGCTTCGGCCATCCGGGAAATTACACCCAACGAATATGTTCTGTTTGGTGGCTGGGGTGTTTGTATTACAGTACATCGTTGAAAATGCACCATATGATTATTTCAGTGATGAGTCGTTATTTTGTGGATTATTGCTGCTGGCGATAATCGGGCTTGGCTTGTTTGTTTGGTTTGAACACCAACGCCACCATTCTCTGCTTTCCTTCCGTCATTTCTTCTCCAGCCGTTATTTAGCCGGATTGATGATTTATGCGCTTTGTTATCTGGTTATTGCTTCCACCAATTATCTGATCCCGATTTTTCTGCAAAAAGGGCTTTCGTTCCCGGTGCTTAACTGTGGTGCTTTACTGACCACCACATCACTCTGTTCGCTGATCTTTGCCTGGCTGCATCTTAAAGTTTCCGCCAAGCACTCAAACCAGAAACACTACCTTTTATTTGCTTTCGCCTGCCTGAGTATTTTTGGTCTGCTCAGTAGTCATTTAAGTTCTGGTATTCGTCTTTGGGATATGGCGATTCCACTGATTTTTCTCTCTGGATTTGCTGCGATAGGGCAAGGTACCGCCGCCTTTAATACCTTCAGGGAAACAGATAGCCGGCTATTTTCACAAGCTTATCAGACTAAAAATATGCTGCGGGAGTTAATGAATTCAACGGCGGTTTCACTGACGAATGTGTTTTTGCAAACCAGAGAAGCAGAACACTACACGCGGCTTGCTGAGAATGTGAATGAACGAACTATTGCGCACTATAGTGTGTCAATTTCACAGCTATATAACTTGGCGATGCAGCAGTCGGTGGTGATGTCGTGTCTCGATGCATTTTGGGGTATTGGTGTTGCGGGAGGTTTGTTTTTTATCTTTAGCTGGTGGCAGAAAAAGATCGTCTGAATTCGGTGTTATGGAAAAACATCAGGGCTTATGCGCGATAAACCCTGATGTTAGCATGGTAAATCGCGTAATTGTTCTGAGAGCTCAGTATTGTCGTTGAGCGAATGACTCTTGCTCATAGCGTTCGGCACTGATTTGAGACCAAACAATCGTTGTTTTTGCTTAATTCACCTGGAAGATAAGCGAACCCTCTCCAGATTAAAAACATAGCTCATTACGGGTTTAACTTAGCCCAGACTTCTTTTTCAGTGGGTACTAAGTCTTTATTTTTCAATGGCAGTTTTCCGCCTGAGCTTATCGTTTTAGCCCATGTCACAATGCTTTCTACCGGTTTGGGTTGCCAGTTATTAGAGAGCAACCACTGTTCAATTTCAGCCGGGTTTACCGGAACTTTGTTCCTATGTATTGCCCGAAATGTGACTTTTATCCGGTCTTCATCCACTGCCTGTAATGATGATTTATTGCATGTGTTTGACAGTGAAGTCAGAGCTTTTAACAGAAGACTATTCATATATTTCCAATTTAATTGCTTTACGCTGGGGTTAGTTTTTTGCCGCTAAAGCCAATTTGATACCGAGAGAAATAAACAGCGCGCCATTATTTTATTCAGCCAAAAACTAACGGTGCGACTGACTTTGAGGCGTTTACTGGCTAAATAGTCGCTGCATTTTCAGCAACTGGTAGATCAAGTACCAGCGTGGATTCAGGTTTTCCACAGCAAGTCAGCACTTCGCCAGCAGGAATAAAAGCCAGTGGCAGGGTAGGATAACTTACTTCCCCCGACACCAGCTTACAGCGGCAAGCCCCACAATACCCATTGCGACATTGATATTCGATCTGATGACCGGTACGCAATAAGCCATCCAGCAGACTTTCGTCGCTGGACAGCTTAAACGTGGTATGCGGAGTTATTATGGTCACTTTTTCCTGCGAAGTAGTTTCCCGTTTCATCGTGCCCGATTTTTTCTATCGTGTAATTACACGCAAGATTACAGCAGGAAATCACCAAGATCATCCGGGTTAACTTCCGAATCGATCTGACCTACCAGATAAGAGCTGATTTCGACTTCTTGCGGTGCAACTTGCACGTTATCTGAGTTCAGCCAGGTATTGATCCATGGTAGTGGGTTTTGACGATCAGCATCAAAGGCTAATGGTAAACCGACACCCTGCATACGCACGTTAGTAATAAACTCGACGTACTGACACAGAATATCTTTGTTCAAACCGAGCATTGAGCCATCTTTAAACAAATAGGCTGCCCACTCTTTTTCTTGTTCCGCGGCTTTTTTGAATAACTCAAAACATTCGCTATGCAATTCACGAGCGATTTCAGCCATTTCAGGATCATCATTGCCTTCGCGCAAGATATTCAGCATGTGCTGCGTGCCGGTTAAATGTAAGGCTTCGTCACGCGCTATCATCTTGATGATCTTGGCATTCCCTTCCATCAGTTCACGTTCAGCAAAAGCAAACGAACATGCGAAGCTGACGTAAAAACGGATCGCTTCCAGTGCATTCACGCTCATCAGACACAGATAAAGTTTCTTTTTCAGCTCGCGGCGTGAAACTACCACGGTTTTGCCATTAACCTGATGCGAACCTTCACCCAGCAACTGCCAGTATTGGGTCAGCTCAATCAGTTCATCGTAATAACCGGCGATGTCTTCGGCGCGTTTGATAATTTGTTCGTTAGCCACGATGTCATCAAAAATAATTGCCGGATCATTGGTGATATTACGAATAATGTGGGTGTAGGAACGTGAATGAATGGTTTCAGAAAATGCCCATGTTTCGATCCAGGTTTCCAGCTCTGGCAGAGAAACCAGCGGTAATAATGCTACGTTTGGGCTGCGACCTTGGATGGAATCCAGCAGGGTTTGATATTTCAGGTTGGAAATAAAAATGTGCTGTTCATGCGGCGGCAGCGCCTGATAATCGATACGATCTTGCGAAACATCGACTTCTTCAGGGCGCCAGAAAAAAGAGAGTTGTTTCTCGATCAGGCGCTCGAAAACTTCATATTTTTGTTGGTCATAACGAGCTACGTTAACGGTCTGGCCGAAAAACATCGGCTCTTTGCGGGCATCGTTGGGTTGTTTTGAGAAAGTGCTATACGCCATTATTCTATTCCTGCTTATACCCTTCGTATTTAAGCATCAACGCTAATTACTTCGGGTATATTAGTATTAAGGCCTCTCAATGAGAGGCCATACCTGCTTAAATCTTACATGCACCGCCGGCGCAATCATCCGCTTGTGCTACCTGTAATTGTGCATCATCGGCACCGTCACGGGTGTTATGGTAATACAGCGTTTTCAGACCGTATTTGTAGGCAGTTAACAGATCTTTCAATAGCTGTTTCATCGGCACTTTGTGGCCTTCAAACCGGCTAGGGTCATAGCTGGTGTTGGCAGAAATCGCCTGATCGACGAATTTTTGCATCACACCGACTAATTGCAGATAACCGTCATTGTTTGGCTGGCTCCACAGTAACTCGTAGTTGTCTTTCAGTTCCGTGTAATCAGGCACAACCTGACGCAAAATACCGTCTTTCGATGCTTTCACGCTGATCAAACCACGTGGTGGTTCAATACCGTTGGTGGCATTGGCAATCTGACTGGACGTTTCAGATGGCATCAGTGCGGTCAGAGTTGAGTTGCGCAGACCGTGTTGTTTGATTTCGCTGCGCAGTGTTTCCCAATCCAGATGTAACGGTTCCTGGCACAGGTCATCCAGATCGCGCTTGTAAGTATCGATCGGCAGAATACCCTGTGCATACATGGTTTCATTGAAACGCGGGCAGGCGCCAGATTCTTTGGCCAGTTTTACCGATGCTTTCAACAGGTAATATTGGATCGCTTCGAAAGTACGATGCGTCAGACCCAACGCGGAACCATCGGAGTAACGCACGCCGTTTTTCGCCAGATAATAGGCGTAGTTGATGACACCAATACCTAACGGACGACGCCACATTGCGCCATTATTAGCCGCTGGAATTGGGTAATCTTGGTAATCCAACAACGCGTCTAACGCACGCACAGCCAGTTCAGCCAGTGGTTCCAATTCATCCAGTGATTCGATAGCACCTAAGTTAAACGCCGACAGCGTACACAAGGCGATCTCGCCTTTTTCATCCAGATAATGATCCAGTGCTTTGGTTGGCAGCGCGATTTCCAAACACAAATTGCTTTGGCGGATCGGCGCAACGGCTGGGTCAAACGGGCTGTGTGTGTTGCAATGATCGACGTTCTGAATATAGATACGGCCGGTGCCGGCACGTTCCTGCATCAGCAATGAAAACAGCTCAACGGCTTTGATCTGACGCTTACGGATCGCAGGGTCTTGTTCATATTGCAGATACAGACGTTCAAATTCAGTCTGATCCGCAAAGAAAGCATCGTATAAACCCGGTGCATCGGAAGGCGAGAACAGCGTGATGTTACCGCCTTGAATCAAACGTTGATACATCAAACGGTTGATCTGCACACCGTAGTCCATGTGACGAACACGGTTTTCTTCCACGCCACGGTTATTTTTCAATACCAGCAGTGATTCGACTTCCAGATGCCACAGTGGGTAGAACACAGTCGCCGCACCACCACGAACGCCGCCCTGAGAGCAACATTTCACTGCAGTCTGGAAGTATTTATAGAATGGAATACAACCGGTGTGGAACGCTTCCCCACCACGAATTTCACTACCCAGCGCACGAATACGACCAGCGTTGATACCGATACCGGCACGCTGAGAAACATAACGCACGATAGAAGAGGCGGTCGCGTTGATAGAATCTAAACTGTCGCCACACTCGATCAACACGCAAGAGCTGAATTGGCGGGTAGGGGTGCGCACGCCTGACATAATTGGTGTCGGCAGTGAAATTTTGAAGGTAGAAACCGCGTCGTAAAAACGTTTGATGTAATCCAGACGCGTAGTTCTAGGGTAATTAGCAAACAGACATGCCGCTACCAACATATACAGGAACTGCGGGCTTTCGTAGATTTCGCCGGTCACACGGTTTTGCAGCAGGTATTTACCTTCCAGCTGTTTAACCGCCGCGTAAGCAAAATGCATATCGCGATCGTGCACCAGATAGCTATCCAGCAGATCAAACTCTTCTTGGCTGTAATCAGTCAGTAACTGCTGGTCATAACGACCGGCTTCCACTTGCGTTTTTACCTGTTCAAACAAAGATGGTGGTGTGAAACCGCCATAAGCTTTTTTGCGCAGATGGAACATCGCTAGGCGAGCAGCCAGATATTGGTAATCAGGTGCTTGTTCGGAAATCAGATCAGCCGCCGATTTGATCAAGGTCTCATGGATGTCGGATGTGCGAATTCCATCATAAAACTGGATATGAGCACTTAACTCAACCTGCGAGACAGAAACACCCTGTAAGCCTTCTGCAGCCCATGTTACAACGCGGTGGATCTTATCCAGATTAAGTGGCTCGGTAACGTTATCCCGTTTCGTGACCATCAAGCTGACTGTCATGGTAACTCCCGTATATGTTGTTTAGGAAAACACTATATGTAGTGCTTATGATGTATATAAAATACAACATAAAGAATAAAAGCGATAGCTTGACAAAAACTGGTTGTTGAAAAATGTAGCAGTAAATCACAGGAATGGAGAAAATAAATGGCTCTTAAAAAGAGCCAGCGGTGTTATCTGAGGGGTGAACAGAAGCCTGATTATTCGCGAGATAACCACGCTAATAAGCTGTATGGATCAGCCATTTCAACGTCTGCTAACCAGTCGGTCAGGCGTTCATTTTCCGCAATATAGCCCCATGCTGCAATAGCTGTAGTCATTCCAGCATTCCGCCCGGCCTCGATATCACGGATATGATCGCCAACATAGAGACACTCTTTTGCCACCACTCCGATTTGCTCACAAGCATGCCATAACGGCTCAGGATGTGGTTTTCGCAACGGCAGGGTATCGGCACTGACTGCGACTGCACAATTAGGTAATTCGGTGACCAATGCTAACAGCGGCTCCGTTAAAAAAGCCGGTTTATTGGTAACGACACCCCATGGAATAGCACTGCTATTCAGCCAGGTAATCAGCTCAACCATGCCGTCATACGGGCGGGTACCGACATATAAATGTTGTGCGTAATGGTCTAACAATTGTTGCCGTAAAATAGTTAAGTCGTGTTCGGCTTGCTCAGTTTCAGAAAGCCCGGCCTTAATTAAAGCGAGTGCGCCGTCAGAAGCCGTCTGTCGGATCACGAAATCCGAGAGCGGGGCCTTACCAATTTGCGCTAACACGTGGTTGGCGGCAGCGCCGAGATCGGGTGCGGTATCCAGCAACGTGCCATCTAAATCAAATAAAACCGCAGAAAAACGAGAATGATGCATTATGGTTTTTCACAGAAAATCTGGTAGTTAACAGAAACATCGTCAGATAATTTAAAATGCTCAGTCAGTGGGTTATAACGCACACCTTTGACTTGTTTAGTCAGCAAATCGGCGCTGTCACAACAACGGATGAGTTCAGCCGGGCGAATAAATTTCGCGTGGTCGTGTGTGCCTTTCGGCACGATCTTCAAAACTTGTTCTGCCGCCAAAATCATCAATAACCAAGATTGTCTTGTGCGGTTAATGGTCGAGAAAAAAAGTTTTCCGCCGGGTTTGGCTAATTTGGCACAAGCACGCACGATAGAGGCGGGGTCAGGCACATGCTCCAACATCTCCATGCAGGTGACAACATCGAATGAGGCAGGGCGCTGTTCGGCCAACTCTTCGACGGTAATGCGTTGATAATCGAGTTTTACGTTTTGTTCCAATGCATGCAGGCGAGCCACTTGTAACGGTTCATGGCCCATATCAACGCCTAATACCTGTGCGCCTTGTTTCGCCATGCTTTCACTTAAAATGCCGCCGCCACAGCCGACATCCAGCACTTGTTTGCCAAATAAACCTTCGCAATGGTCAGAAATCCACTCTAAACGCAGCGGGTTCATCAGGTGTAATGGCTTGAAATCACCATGAGGATCCCACCAGTGACTGGCAATGGCTTCAAATTTAGCGATTTCCTGCGAATCAACATTCATTTATGGCTGTCCTTTGTGACAGTTTAGGGTTGGCATCTGCGCATTATATCCAACGAGTTAGCTTAAAACAGAGTATCTGTCAGCGATTGGGGAAATCCATCATTTGTGATAGAATTCGCGACCATTGCTTTCAAGTAGCTTGAAGTAGGAACCTATAATTATATGAGCGATCTAGCCAAAGAGATCATCCCGATAAATATCGAAGACGAGTTACGTAACTCTTATCTCGATTATGCAATGAGTGTTATCGTCGGGCGTGCACTGCCAGACGTGCGGGATGGTTTAAAACCAGTGCATCGTCGCGTTTTATTCGCGATGCACGAGTTGAGTAACGACTGGAATAAACCTTATAAGAAATCTGCCCGTGTTGTCGGTGACGTGATCGGTAAATATCACCCACACGGTGACTCTGCTGTTTACGACACCATTGTTCGTATGGCGCAAGATTTCTCCATGCGTTACACGCTGGTCGATGGTCAGGGTAACTTCGGTTCGGTCGACGGCGACTCCGCTGCGGCGATGCGTTATACCGAAATTCGTATGGATCGCATCGCGCACGAGCTGTTGGCTGATCTGGAAAAAGAGACCGTAGATTGGGTTCCTAACTACGACGGTACAGAACAGATCCCGGCAGTGATGCCAACCAAAGTACCTAACCTGCTGGTCAATGGTTCATCGGGTATCGCGGTAGGTATGGCGACCAATATTCCGCCGCACAACCTGACTGAAGTAGTCGATGGCTGTCTGGCGTTGATGGAAAACTCAGAATTAACGATTGATGAGTTGATCCAACTGATCCCTGGCCCAGATTTCCCAACTGGCGGTATCATCAATGGTCGTTCCGGTATTCTGGATGCGTACCGTACTGGTCGCGGTAAAATTTATGTGCGCGCGCGCACCGAAATTGAAACTGACGAAAAGAATGGTAAAGAGTCCATTATCGTTACTGAGTTGCCATACACCGTCAATAAAGCCCGTTTGGTAGAAAAAATCGCTGAGCTGGTAAAAGATAAAAAAATCGAAGGTATCACTGCACTGCGCGATGAGTCTGACAAAGACGGTATGCGTGTAGTGATTGAATTGCGTCGTGGTGAATTGACCGAGGTTATGCTGAATAATCTCTACACGCACACACAGATGCAAAACGTGTTCGGTATCAACATGGTGGCGCTGGTTAATGGCCAACCAAAAACACTGAATCTGAAAGAAATTTTAGCTGCCTTCATCGACCATCGTCGTGAAGTAGTGACCCGCCGTACCGTATTTGAATTACGTAAAGCGCGTGAACGTGCTCATATTCTGGAAGGTCTGGCGATTGCGCTGGCGAACATCGACCCGGTTATCGAGCTGATCAAAAACTCATCCAGCCCTGCAGACGCGAAACAAGGCTTGGTTGCTCGTGGTTGGGCTCTGGGCGCCGTTTCTGACATGCTGGAACGTGCCGGTGATGATGCTGCGCGTCCGGAATGGCTGGAACCGGAATTTGGTATCCGCGATGGTCTGTATTTCCTGACTGAACAACAAGCGCAAGCAATTCTCGATCTGCGTTTGCACAAGCTGACCGGTCTGGAACATGAAAAAATTCTCGATGAATATCGTGAACTGCTGACTGAAATTGCCGCATTGCTGTTCATTTTGGCAAGCCCAGAACGTCTGATGGAAGTGATCCGCGAAGAGCTGGAATTTGTTAAATCACAGTTTGGTGATAAGCGTCGCACGGAAATTCAGGCCGCTAGCATCGAAATCAACATGGAAGATCTGATCACACCAGAAGACGTCGTGGTAACACTGTCGCACGAAGGTTATGTGAAATATCAGCCGTTGTCTGATTACGAAGCGCAGCGTCGTGGTGGTCGTGGCAAAGCGGCAGCCAAAGTAAAAGATGAAGATTTCGTTGAACAGCTGCTGGTGGCGAATACACACGATACCATTCTGTGCTTCTCGACCATGGGTCAAGTTTACTGGCTGAAAGTGTACCAATTGCCAGAGGCCAGCCGTACTGCGCGTGGTCGTCCAATTATCAACTTGTTGCCGTTGGATGAAAACGAACGTATTACTGCGATCCTGCCAGTGAAATCTTACGATGATGACAAATATGTCTTCTTCGCAACTGCCAATGGCACCGTGAAGAAAACAGCCTTGTCTGCATTCTCTCGCCCATTGAGTTCCGGTATCCGTGCGATCACCTTGAAAGAAGGTGATGAGCTGATTGGTGTTGATATCACCGACGGCAGCAACGAAATCATGTTGTTCTCTGATGCCGGTAAAGTGGTACGTTTCGCGGAAGGTAATAACCGTGGCACAGAGTCTGACAATGATTCAGATGATGATGCAACCGACGAAGTAGAAACCGAAAACACGGAAAATGCAGAAGTTAGCACGTCTGGTAAGGGTATCCGCCCAATGGGCCGTACTGCTGCCGGTGTGCGTGGTATCAAACTGGCGGAAGGTGATCGTGTTGTTTCGCTGATCATTCCTCGCAGTGAAGGCGCGATTCTGACTGCCACAGAAAATGGCTACGGTAAACGTACTGCGTTGTCTGAATACCCGGTGAAGAGCCGTGCGACCTTGGGTGTTATCTCTATTCAGGTTTCTGAGCGAAATGGCCGCGTAGTGGGTGCTATTCAGGTTGATGAAGCGGATGAAATCATGCTGATCACCAATGGCGGCACATTGGTACGTACTCGTGTTTCTGAAGTCGGTCTGATTGGTCGTAACACTGCGGGTGTTCGTCTGATCCGCACGTCGGAAGATGAAAAGCTGGTTAGCCTGGAGCGTGTTGCTGAACCGGAAGGTGATGATGCTGACGTAGCTGATATCAACATCGACGAAGATACTGGTTCATCTGAAGATTCATCGGCTGAATAAGCCAAAGCGAGGACGTAGTACATGAACGCTTGGAAATTCTGTTTGGCAGCGATGCTGTTTAGTGGGATCCAGACTGTATCTGTGGCTTCAACGGACTCGGGTGAAAAAAATGCACCTGCTAAACCGTCCATGGTGACACCGGAAGTGATGGCAAAATATGCCATCACGAAACAAACGCTGGATAAAAAGCCGAACTGTAACGACGTTACAGTTCCACTTTTACAAGCGTATTGTGAACGGCCGATCCTGAATACTTTGGACGGTCAAATCCGTAAGCTGATGGTTGAACTCGCCACTAAGCAGTCGCCATATCATGTCGATTTGCAAAAAGATCAGCAATCTTGGTTGTCACGACATGATGCATGTATGAAAGATAAAGACTTGAAAATGTGTCTTGAACTTTCTTACATGGAACGCTTATCTCAGCTACAGGCACAGTTTGAATTGGTTCCTAAAGAGGGGCCGATTCATTATCAGTGCGGTACTGATAAAAAAGATGCCTGGCTGACTTTCTACGCAACACCGCTGCCAGCTGTGTTTGTTAAATATCATGATCAAGTTCGGGAAGCCTTTATGGGGCCGCTCAGCCGGGGTGTAAAATACGCTTCGCATGAGTTAACCGTCATTGAACGTAAAAAGGCAGCGACAATCTCCTGGGATGATAAAACACTGGATTGCCAGCAATTATCGAACTAAGAAACAGATTGAATTGGATCTAAAAGGGCAGACTTCGGTTTGCCCTTTCTTTTTATGACTACACTTACATCAATGTTCATGCATAACATGAAGAGAAATGTGGGGTGTGTGTATGCAGACGAAAAATGGGCATTGCCGGCAACTTGGCGCAACCATTGAATCGGGGGGCGTCAATTTTTCTTTATGGGCACGTTTGGCGAGCGCGGTTGAGTTGCTGCTTTTCTCCTCGCCAGATGATGTTACGCCTACCATTATTAAATTAAATCCGAAAGTAAACCGCACGGCCTATTACTGGCATATCTGGGTCGAGGGCATTGGTGATGGTCAGTTGTATGGCTTTCGTATTAATGGGCCATGGCGTCCGTATGAAGGCACACGTTTTGACCCGCAAAAAATTCTGCTTGATCCCTATGGCGTCTTAGTTAATTTCCCCCAGAATTATGACCGTATGGCGGCTGCAAGGGTCGGTTCAAATATTCATTGCTGCGCAAAAAGCGTGGTGGTCGATATTCATAATTATGACTGGGAAGGCGATATCATGCCTTGCCATCCTTTATCCCGCTCCGTGGTTTATGAATTACATGTCGGTGGTTTTACTAAACATCCATCTTCCGCGTTACCAGAAAATCTCAGAGGCACTTATGCCGGGCTGATCGAAAAAATACCTTATCTCAAATCATTAGGTATTACCGCCATCGAATTATTGCCCGTTTTTCAATTTGATCCGCAGGATGCCCCCCCGGGTAAAAGTAATTACTGGGGATATTCGCCGATGTCATTTTTTGCCCCGCATCATCAGTATTCCAGCGACCAAAGCCGAACCGGGCCGATTAATGAGTTCCGAAAAATGGTCAAAGCGCTGCACCGTGAGGGTTTAGAGGTCATTTTGGACGTGGTTTATAACCATACAGCGGAAGGCGCCGAAAATGGCCCGTTATTTTGTTTCCGCGGTACCGACCATGAGGCGTATTACATTCTTGATCCTATTACCCGAACTGATACCAATTATTCCGGATGCGGCAATACCCTTAATGGCTCACATCCGGTCACGAAACGGATGATCGTAGATAGCTTGCGTTTTTGGCGGGAATTCATGCATGTGGATGGATTCCGTTTTGATTTGGCGTCGATACTTTCACGAGATGAAGATGGTAACCCTTTGGTTAATCCTCCCACTTTGCTGGCTATCGATACCGATCCAATATTAGCCAATTGTAAAATGATCGCGGAAGCGTGGGATGCTGGTGGGTTATATCAGGTTGGTTCTCTGGCTGGGTCTCGCTGGCGCGAATGGAATGGGCAATTTCGTGATGATGTCAGAAGTTTCATCAAAGGTGAGGATGGCACCACCCGGCGATTTGCCGATCGTATGATGGGTAGCCCAGATATTTACCAATATCATCATTCTGATCCAGAAAAGAGCATTAATTTTGTCACCTGCCATGATGGTTTTACGTTGTGGGATCTGGTCAGTTACGACGGAAAACATAATGAAGCCAATGGTGAGCATAATCGTGATGGATCAGACAACAATCATAGCTGGAACCATGGTGTAGAGGGTGAAACGGATGATCCGGCAATTAATACATTACGTGTTCGGCAAGCAAAGAACTTGATGACGGCCAATTTGCTGTCTATTGGTACGCCAATGCTGCTAATGGGCGATGAGTTATTGAGAACTCAGCATGGTAATAATAATGCTTATTGCCAGGATAATGAGATCAGTTGGATGCAATGGGAAACGGGCTCGCGTGGACATGATATGTCGCGATTTGTTCGTGAATTGCTGAAATATCGGCGTTATTTGTTTAGCCGGGAGCGAGAAGACGGCAGCATGTTATCGCTGGCTGAGATGTTACGTCGCGCGGATATTTGTTGGCATGGTGTACATTCTTACTCACCTGATTGGGGTGAAAAATCCCATGCATTGGCATTTTCGGCTATTTCATTGGATGTCGATATGGCGATTTACATCATTTTTAATGCCTTTTGGGATGAGTTATCGTTCATTTTACCATTACCACCGCATGATATTGAAGGTTGCTGGCACCGGGTATTAGACACGTCGTTGCCTTCACCGTATGACATCATTCCCATGGGTGAACAGCTTCCACAAATTGAAACCAGTTATTTGGCTAAACCACGTTCCGCCAGTTTATTTGCTTGCGGAAATTTTGTCGGGATCGAGCATCATTTTCGTTAATACTGCTGGAGTGTCGGGTATAGATCAGTAGAATGGCGGCCTGCAATATTGAGGTCGCCATGCCATTAGATTCCTTATCAACCACTGCGCCACAAGGCCGCATTATTCTTGCACCAATGGAAGGTGTCCTTGATTCTTTACTGCGTGAAATTTTAACGGCAGTGAATCATTATGACCTGTGTGTCACCGAGTTTGTGCGTGTTGTTGATCAACTACTGACTAAAAAAACACTCTATCGGCTGTGTCCGGAATTGCTGCAAGGCGGTAAAACCACCAGCGGTACGCCTGTGCGTGTGCAGTTATTGGGGCAACATCCGCAGTGGTTAGCGGAAAATGCAGTGCTGGCAACCGAGTTAGGCTCTCCCGGCATCGATATCAACTTTGGTTGCCCAGCTAAACGCGTAAATAACTCCTGTGGTGGCGCCGCTTTACTGAAAGAGCCAGAAATTATCTACCGCATCTTACGCACCGTGCGCGACGCATTACCTGCCGAGCAACTGTTATCGGCTAAAGTCAGACTTGGCTGGAGTTCGCCGGATGAGTGTCATGAAATCATTGATGCGGTGTTACAAGGCGGTGTCGGAGAGCTGGCGATCCATGCCCGCACTAAAGAAGATGGTTATAAAGCGGATGCGATAAAGTGGGAATGGATTGATATCCTGCGGCCAAAAATCACTATTCCGTTGATCGCCAATGGTGAGATCTGGAATGCTGAAGATGCCGCTAATTGTCGCCAGATCACCGGATGTCAGGACGTGATGGTTGGGCGAGGGGCCTTACAGCTACCTAATTTAGGCGCGGTTATCGCGAAAAATCAGCAAGCCATGGAATGGACAGATGTGCTTGATTTGTTGATCCAATATGCGGATGCAGCCTTGCAGCTGCCAAGATCGGATTATGTACCCAGCCGTTTGAAGCAATGGCTGGTGTATTTGAAACATCAATATTCGCAGGCGGCTGAATTATTCATGTCGATCCGTACCGAACATGACACTACCAAATTTATTGAACGATTAAGAACCGCAAAAACAGAGCGGGCCTGAGCCCGCTCGATATCTAGAGCTACATTGTTACTCGGTATCGGCCAATGGCCAGCCACCCAGCGATTTCCATTTATTAACGATATGGCAAAACAGCTCCGCTGTTCGTTCTGTATCGTATAAAGCAGAATGTGCTTCACTATTATCAAACGGAATTGCAGCTGTCTGACATGCTTTAGCCAGCACGGTCTGACCTAATGCCAGACCCGCCAGAGTTGCCGTGTCGAAAGTAGCAAACGGATGAAATGGATTGCGTTTCAGAGATGCGCGCTCAGACGCTGCCATCAGAAAGTTATGATCAAACGCCGCATTATGCGCAACCACAATAGCGCGATTGCAGCCCGCCGCTTTCATTCCTTTACGG
>JAQUHG010000259.1 GCA_028683735.1 Tolumonas sp.
CACTCATCGACCAAAGTCACGATCTTGTCAGTGTTGTCCATATCGGCAGTCATTACTGCCGCCATGAATTCAGCGGGGAAATGCGTCTTCAACCACAATGTTTGGTAAGAAACCAGCGCATAGGCGGCCGAGTGCGATTTGTTAAATCCGTAGCCGGCGAATTTCTCCACCAGATCGAAGATGTGCATCGCCAACTCGCCATCGACGCCATTACTAACCGCTCCGGATTCAAAACCAGAACGCTGTTTAGCCATCTCTTCCGGTTTTTTCTTACCCATCGCACGGCGCAACATATCGGCGCCGCCCAGCGTATAACCGGCGAGGGTTTGCGCGATCTGCATAACCTGTTCTTGATACAGGATGATGCCGTAAGTCGGTTCCAGAATCGGCTGCAACGACTCATGCTGCCACTGAATATCGGGGTAGGAGATCGCTTCACGACCATGTTTACGGTCGATGAAGTTATCCACCATGCCCGACTGCAACGGGCCGGGGCGGAACAACGCCACCAATGCGATCATATCTTCAAAGCAGTCTGGCTGCAGACGTTTGATCAGATCTTTCATACCGCGCGATTCCAACTGGAACACCGCAGTAGTTTCGGAGTTTTTCAGAATTTTGAAAGACGTTGGATCATCCAGCGGGATCGCCGCAATATCGACCGGCGGTTTACCTTCTTTCGCCAGACGTGGATTGATCATATCCAGCGCCCACTTGATGATAGTGAGCGTACGCAAGCCGAGGAAGTCGAACTTCACCAGCCCCGCATATTCCACATCATTTTTATCAAACTGGGTAACTGGCTGTAAGCCTTGGTCATCACAATAAAGCGGGGCGAAATCGGTAATTTTGGTCGGCGCGATAACCACACCACCGGCATGTTTACCGGCATTACGGGTGACACCTTCCAGCTTGCGCGCCATATCAATCAGCGCTTTAACTTCCTCATCCTGCTCGTATAACTCAACCAGCTTCGGTTCAGCATCAAAGGCTTTCGCCAGTGTCATACCCGGATCAGGTGGGATCAGCTTCGAGATACGATCCACAAATCCATACGGATGCCCCAGTACACGACCCACATCGCGCACCACCGCTTTGGCCGCCATGGTACCGAAAGTAATGATCTGCGATACCGCTTCACGGCCATACATCTGCGCAACGTGATCAATGACCTCGTCACGACGATCCATACAAAAATCGACGTCGAAGTCTGGCATCGACACACGTTCCGGGTTCAGAAAACGTTCGAACAGCAAATCGAGCGCCAGCGGATCCAAGTCAGTGATTTTCAGTGCATACGCCACCAGACTACCCGCGCCCGAACCACGCCCCGGTCCTACAGGAATATCGTTATCTTTCGACCACTGGATAAATTCCATTACAATCAGGAAGTAACCGGGAAAGCCCATCTGATTGATAACTTTCAGCTCGATGTCCAGACGCTCATCGTAGGCAGGGCGTTTTTCTGCTCGTACCGCCGGATCAGGAAAGAGAAACTCTAGGCGATCTTCCATCCCCTCTTTTGATTTCATGACCAAAAAATCTTCTGTGGTCATGTCGCCAGTCGGAAATTGCGGGAGGAAGTATTCGCCCAACCGGACAGTAACGTTACAGCGTTTAGCGATTTCAACGCTGTTAATTAATGCTTCGGGAATATCTTTGAACAGCTCACACATTTCATCTTGTGTGCGCAGATACTGCTGATTACTAAACCGTTTCGGGCGGCGAGCGTCATCTAGCGTATAACCGTCATGGATGGCAACCCTGATCTCGTGCGCGTCAAAATCATCTTTATTCAGGAACACCACATCATTGGTCGCGACGACTGGCAAATCGTGCTGTACGGCCAGATCAACCGCCATGTGCAGATAAGTTTCTTCGTCTAAACGGCCAGTACGGATCAGTTCCAGATAAAAGCGATCGGCAAAATGCTGTTGGTAAAACGCCGTACAGCGCTCGACCATTGCCTGATTGCCTTTCAGCAAGAATTTGCCGATATCACCCATCCGTCCACCAGATAGCAAAATAACACCGCCAGCGTGTTCCGCTAGCCATGTTTTATCGATAACCGGACGTCCTTGAATATGGCCGCGTAAATAACCTTTTGAAATTAATTGAATAAGATTTTGCTGCCCGGCGTTATCCATCGCCAAGCCGACCAAACGAAACAGCTCATCGCCTAACTCTTCACTTTGCACCCAGAAATCAACACCGATAATGGGTTTAATGCCTTTACCGTGGGCATCACCATAAAAACGCACCAAGCCGCTTTGGTTCATCTGATCTGTTAACGCCATGGCCACCATTTTATCTTCGGCAACGCGCGCGACTAATGGTTTGATCTTTTGCAGACCATCTACCATCGAAAAATCAGAATGAATATGAAGATGAACGAAACGCGGTTCGGCCATGATGTTTCCTGTTTAGACGAGGCCTAAAGCCAGTTTAACCGGTTTAAAACTACGGCGATGTACAGATAATGCGCCATGCTCAGCCAAGGCAGCCAGATGCTGTGCTGTTGGATAACCTTTATGCTGAGCGAAACCATATTGCGGATATTGCAGATCTAATTCTGCCATTTCGCGATCGCGAGTTACTTTAGCTAAGATAGAAGCGGCGCTAATTTCTGCAACCAGACTATCCCCTTTTACCACGGCTTGCGAAGGCATCATCAGTGCAGGGCAACGATTGCCATCAATCAGCACAAATTCAGGTTGGATAGGTAATCCAGCGACTGCGCGCTGCATGGCTTTCATTGTGGCCTGCAAAATATTGAACTCATCAATTTCAGCGGCAGAACAACGACCGATGGCAAACGCCAATGCGTTTTCGCGGATAATATCAAATAACGCTTCGCGTTTTTTTTCCGATAATTTTTTGGAATCGTTAAGACCAGAGATAGGCCGGGCTGGATCAAGGATCACCGCTGCGGTGACGACATCCCCGACCAGCGGACCACGACCAACTTCATCCACACCGGCAATTAACTGGTATGGAGGGTAGTTAAATGTGCTCATATACGCCCTTGTAATACGTCGAGAACAGCTTGTGCCGCTTGTTGATCCGCATCACAGCGGATCAATTCATGCAAATGGGTAAATTCGTTTAGTAATGCCTGATTATCTTGCAACAAATAACCGCTAACCGCCGCGGCTAATTTATCAGGCGTACAATCAGGCTGGATCAGTTCAGGCACTAATTTTCGACCCGCTAATAAATTAGGTAAAGAAAAGGTGCGGATTTTTACTAACTTTTCACCAATCCAAAATGTGAATGGTTTTACTTTATAAGCGACCACCATTGGACGTTTCACCAACATGGCTTCCAGTGTTGCTGTGCCCGATGCCAATAAAATAACATCTGCTGATGTCATGACTTGTCTTGCTTGCCCATCCACCAACGTCATCGGTAATTCAGGCGCGATTTGCTGTTTAATGCTTTCAAATTGCTGACGCCGCCGCGCATTCACCAATGGCACTACAAATTGCAATGTTGGATATTGCGCACGCAATAGCTGGCAAGCTTGTAAAAATGGTGGCGCCAGCATTTCCACTTCACCGCCGCGACTACCGGGCAACACCGCCAATACGGGAGCATCAAGCTTCAACCCCAGCAGCTCTTTTGCCGGCGCTGCGGGTGACGTCAGTGGAATGGCATCCGCCATGGTATGACCAACAAATCGACATGGTGCGTTATGTTGATCATAAAATGCTTTTTCAAACGGCAGAAACGCCAGCACCATATCTGTCGCCGCTTTGATCTTGTGGATCCGGCTCTGCCGCCATGCCCAGACTGATGGGCTAACGTAATGGATGGTTTTGATACCCGCTTGTTTGAGCTTCAACTCAACGCCGATATTAAAATCCGGTGCATCAACACCAATAAAAATATCCGGTGGGTTTTCTTTAAAATAACGAATGATTTGCCGACGAACTTGCAACAATCTTGGCAAGCGGCCCAGTACTTCCACCAGACCCATCACCGAAAGCTCTTCCATCTCGAACAAGGTCTCGATACCCAGTTCCTGCATACGCGGACCAGCAATACCGACAAATTCACAATCAGGATGGAGTTGTTTGAGTTGACGCATCAGACCCGCAGCAAGAATATCGCCGGAAACTTCTCCGACGATAATCCCTATACGCAACGGCCGCTTGATAGCGGATAGATCAAGGGCGAATGATGCCACGCTCATTCTTTTTCAGGAATTCAACAAAAGGAGCAACAGCAGGTTCGTCCTGAGCCATAGTTTCCAGAACAGGCATCACTTCATCCAGAGTTTTACCACTACGATAAAGTTCTTTATATGCGCGCTTAACGGCAGAAATAGCTTCCGGCGTGAAACCACGACGGCGCAACCCCTCGCTGTTGATACCAAATGGTGTGGC
>JAQUHG010000029.1 GCA_028683735.1 Tolumonas sp.
GCAACGCGAACGTGCCGATGGTGGCGTATGGTGATCCGCGTGAATTCTTATTCCGGGTATCGGTCGGTTTATAATGCCGCGACGGTTGTTCTTTGGGCTGACCGGTTCACTCGTGCTGGCCGCATTGGCCAGTTTACTGACCGGTTATCGCTGGCTGTCACCAGTGCAGATTTTTCATCTGCTATCAGCGCCTGATCCGGCGCTGTCTTCCTTTGTGCTGGAATACCGTTTACCGCGCATGCTGATTGCGCCGACCTGTGGCGCAGCACTGGCGGTGGCGGGGCTGTTGTTGCAGTCGGTGACGCGTAACCCGTTGGCGGCACCGGATATTCTTGGCATTAACGCCGCCGCGTCGATGTGTGTGGTGCTGGCGCTGTTTTTCATCCCTGATCTGGCGTTGAGCTGGCTCAACTTACTCGCTTTTCTGGCTGCAGTTGGCATGACCTGTCTGTTGTTACTGATGCTGCGTCAGATCGATGAGCGTGACAGTGTGTTACGCCTGCCGCTGCTGGGCACTGTGTTGTCGCTGCTGTTCTCGTCGGTGACCCAAACGGCGCTGACACTCGACCCCGCCACGCAAGATCAAGCATTGAGCTGGTTGACCGGTAATATTGCCGGCCGTTCGGTGGCGCAGCTGATGGCAGCACTACCCTGGTTGCTGGTCGCGGTGGTGTTGCTTGTGCGGTTATTACCCAGGCTGGATCTGTTTTATCTTGGCGATACGCAAATCAGTGCGCTGGGTTTTCACCCCGGTCGTTTGCGGCTAATGGCGATTTTGAGCTGCAGTTTACTGGTGGCGGGCGCAGTCAGTGTAGTCGGCCCTATCGGTTTTATCGGTTTGCTGACTCCGCGGATGGCGCATTTTCTGGTGCCGCACCATCACCGTGTACGTTTACCGGTGGCTGCATTGCTGGGTGCACTGGCGCTAACGCTGGCCGATGTGCTGGCGAGATTTATCCTGTTTCCGGAGGATGTGCCGGTCGGTGCCGTGACGGCTTTCATCGGTGGGCCGGTGTTGTTGGTGCTGCTTTATCGCCGTCGGAGGTTAGCTTATGCGCGCTGATCGGGTGGTGCGGCAGCATCTTTTCTCCGCTTTGATTCCGGCAGGCAGCCGCCGTTTTTTGTTATTGGCGTTACTGGCGGTGTGTTTGGTGATGCTGGGTGCGCTGATGACCGGGCCGCTGGTTATTCCTATTGAGGGGATATGCCGGGCACTGCAGCATGAGGCTGATCCGCTGATTCAATTGGTGGTGAATGAACTGCGCATGCCGCGGCTGGTATTGGGTCTGATGACTGGGGCCAGTCTCGCTGTGGCGGGTTTTTTGTTACAAACCCTGACCCGTGTCTCTATTGCCTCGCCGGCCGTGATGGGCTTATCTGATGGTGCCGGATTGTGCGTCGTGCTGGCATTGTTTCTTGGTGATCGGGGTTGGGAAGGGGCGACGTCACCATGGATGCTGGCGACGGTGGCTTTTGCCGGTGCCGGCTTGGTGTTGCTGATCTTGCGTGGGTTGTTCCGGCTTGATTCCGACTTAGAGAAAATGGTGTTTGCCGGGTTGGTGATTGCGGCGGTTTGCAAGGCATCGATCAGCTTACTGATGTTGATCAGCCAAAGTGATATTGCCGCGCAAGCCCAACTTTGGTTGGTTGGGTCGCTGTCACAAGCGAATCGACAGCTCAATCACTACCTGTTGGGCGGATTTATCGTGCTGTGTCTCCTGACGCTATCGGCTTACCGGCAGATTGCGCTATTTCGGATATCGGAATCGTTGATGCTGTCACTGGGTGAATCAGCTATTCGCCAGCAGCGGTTTCTGTATCTGTTGGCCGCCGGATTTACTGCGATTGCGGTGGCGGGGGCCGGGCAAATTGGTTTTGTCGGGCTGGTGGTGCCGCATCTGGTGCAACGTCTGTGCCCGCGAGGAGTGCCAGCGCAATTACTGGGTAACATGTTGTGTGGTGCGGCATTGGTGGTGTTAGCGGATATCGGTGCCCGCACGCTGATTGCGCCCTATGAACTGCCAGTGGGGATCATTACCGCGTTTATCGGAGTGCCCTGTTTTCTGGTGCTTTATCTGAAGCGAGGAAAACCGTAATGCGTATTGTCATCTGGCTGTTCGCAATTTACGGCTGTCTTTGCTGTACGACAGCATTCGCGCAATCGTTACGCGTAGTGACGCTGACCAATGACAGCACCGAGGCTATGTTAGCTCTAGGCATTACGCCGGTTGGCGCCACCCGTTCGCTGGTGGGCAACCCCTGGTTTCCCCATATAACGGCCCAAATGACGGGTGTGACTGTGGTTGGGCAGGAGCTCAACCCGAATATTGAACTGATTGCCAGTTTAAAGCCCGATCTGATCTTGGGTTCCAGGCAAAAATTGGGGCGCTTAAAACCCATTCTGACGCTGATCGCCCCAACCTTTTTCGTGAAAGATAACCGGCGCCAATGGCAGCAAAATTTCTTGACCTACGCGCGAGCCGTCGAGCGGGCAAGCGCTGGCAAGCAGTATCTCGCTTGTCTGGATGCGCAGATCAACAGCCTGAAAACAGCGCTGGCACAGCAGTCGTTAAAGACGGTGTCGGTGATTCGTTTTAACCCCGGACAAGTACGCATGTATCAGCTCGACTCATTTACCGGTGAGCTGTTTGCTGCGTTGGGGTTACAGCGGCCCCTGGCACAGCAGGTACATGCCTATGGTGTCAGTAATTTTAGCCGCGAACGCATGCAAGAATTAGATGCGGATATCTTGTTCTATTTCACCTATGGCACCCGTCGTCAGCAGAGCACCTTGCAATACCGCGATAGCTTTATGCGCGATGCCAGCTGGCAGCAGCTGAATGTGGTGCGTCAGCAACAGGTGTATAGCATGGATGATGTGATCTGGAATACCGCCAATGGCGTTCTGGCTGCGGAGATTGCGCTGGCGCAGATCCCGGCACTCTTTTCTTTACCCGTTCCACCGGAGCTGAATTCATGTCATTTACCTGCCAAGCCCTGACGGTTGCGTACGACAATACGCCAGTATTGCAGCAATTTTCGCTGGCATTCCAGCCACAAAAAATCACCGCCTTGCTGGGGGCGAACGGGTGTGGCAAATCCACCCTGCTGAAAACGTTGGCGGGCCAGTTAACACCGCAGGCAGGGCTGATTCAGTTGGATGAAAAAGCACTGGCTGTTTGGCCTTTGACACAACGCGCGCAACGAGTCGCCTACTTACCGCAATATCCGGAGTTGTTTGCCGATATGACGGTGTTTGATCTGGTGCGTTATGGTCGTTATCCGCATCAGTCACGTCGTCAGCAGTGGCAACCGGAAGATGAAGTGGCAGTGCAGGACGCCATGCTGAAAACCGGACTATCGGCACTGGCTACGCGGCGGATGAAATCACTGTCGGGTGGGCAGCAACAACGGGCGTGGATTGCGATGGTGCTGGCGCAGCAGGCCGGCATTTTGTTGCTGGACGAACCGATCAATCATCTCGACTTAAATCATCAGGTGGAAATTATGGATCTGCTGGTTGATCTGCGCCAGCAGGGCAAAACTCTGATTGTGGTGCTGCATGACCTCAATCTGGCCAGTCGTTACGCCGATCATCTGGTGTTGATGAAACAGGGCGCTATTGTGGCACAGGGAGTTGCCAGCGAAGTCTTAACCACGGTGAAAATAGAGCATGCTTATCAGCAGCCGGTGTCGGTGGTTGATGATCCGGTGTATGGCGGGCCGATGGTGATCCCGCTGGGTCGGCACCGGAATTCAACATCAGGCTTACGGGCAGTCTGAAACCCTCGTATGATATTGGGATGACTGTTCTGGGGATCTGAATTCTAAATGTTATCCCAATTTTCTCTCATGGTGCAGGGTACCACCTCCGATGCCGGCAAAAGTACGCTGGTCGCTGGTTTATGTCGCTTATTGAAGCAACAAGGCTGGTCGGTCGCGCCATTTAAATCTCAGAATATGGCGCTCAATAGCGCCGTCACGGCTGATGGTGGTGAAATCGGTCGCGCACAGGCGGTACAGGCGCAGGCTTGTGGCATTGAACCGACCGTGCACATGAATCCGGTGCTGCTGAAACCCAACACCGACATTGGGGCACAGGTGATCGTGCACGGCAAAGCGCTGGCGGATATGGATGCCTGCGCCTATCACGAATACAAACCGAGGGTGATGGGGGCGGTGATGCACTCGTTCCATCATCTGCAGGCCCATTATCAGGCGGTAATTATCGAAGGCGCGGGCAGCCCCGCTGAGATCAATCTGCGCGACCGCGATATTGCCAATATGGGCTTTGCCGAAGAGGCGGATTGTCCGGTCATCATTATTGCCGATATCGACAAAGGTGGCGTATTTGCCCATCTGTATGGCACGCTGGCGCTGCTTTCTGAAAGTGAACAAAACCGCGTTATTGGCTTTGTCATCAACCGTTTCCGTGGTGATATTACCCTGCTGCAAGGCGGTCTCGATTGGCTGGAACAGACCACCAACAAGCCGGTGTTAGGTGTGCTGCCTTATCTGCATGGCCTGTATCTGGAACAGGAAGACGCGATTGCGGTGCAGCAAAGCGATCGCGGTAAATTCCGCATTGTGGTGCCTTGTTTCCCGCGCATCAGCAATCACACCGATTTTGATGTGTTGCGATTACACCCCGATGTCGATCTGATCATGGTGCCACCCAATCAGCCACTGCCTGCCGCCGATCTCATTATCCTGCCTGGTTCTAAATCGGTGCAGGGTGATCTGCGCTTCCTGCGCGAACAGGGCTGGGATACCGCCATTAACCGTCATCTACGCTTTGGCGGTAAGCTGATCGGCATCTGCGGCGGTTATCAGATGCTCGGCGAGATGTTGCACGACCCACTCGGGCTGGAAGGTGCTGCGGGCAGTCTCGCTGGTTTGGGGTTATTACCGATCAGCACAACGCTGGCGGCGGAAAAGCAGTTGCGTCGGGTGACTGGTACACTGGCGTTAGCCGATGAAACAGTGCCTGTGCTCGGGTATGAGATTCATGCTGGTGTCACGGAAACGCCTGCTGATGCGTCGCAGCCAATGACGTTACATTGTGACGATGCAGTTATCACTGATGGCCTGTTCTCTGATGATGGGCTGATTTTCGGCACCTATCTGCACGGTCTGTTCGATGAACCTGCCGCCTGCAATGCGTTATTGCGTTGGGCGGGGTTACAGACCGACAGAGCGCCGGATATGCAGCAACTGCGTGAGCATGGCATCGACCGACTGGCGGATTGTCTGGCCGATCATCTGAATATGGCACAACTCTTTGCCCTTCTGGCTTTGTGGGAACAACAACATGCAAACTAGATCTTGCCCGGCACTGCTCATCAGTGCGCCCGCTAGTCATAGTGGTAAAACCACGGTCACCGCCGCACTGGCGCGTTACTGGACACAACAGGGTAAGAAGGTGCGGGTGTTCAAAACCGGGCCGGATTTTCTCGACCCTATGTTGTTGGAACACGCCTCTGGTGCACCGGTGCATCAGCTCGATCTGTGGATGATGGGCGAGGCGAATTGTCGTCGTCGGCTGGCGGAGGCGGCGCAGGAAGCCGATCTGATCCTGATTGAGGGGGTGATGGGCTTGTATGACGGCCACACCAGTTCCGCTGATATTGCGCGCTTGTTTAATATTCCCCTGCTGCTGGTGGTCGATGGTTCGGCGATGGCGCAGACATTTGGCGCACTGGTGTATGGGTTGGCTAATTATCAGCCCGATTTGACAGTGTTTGGTGTGGTGGCAAACCGCGTTAACAGTGCCGGTCATGCCCGTTATCTGCAGCAAAGCCTGCCGAATGGCATCCACTTTTGCGGTTATATGCCCTCGAATGAGGCAATCACCCTGCCGGAGCGGCATTTAGGTTTGGTGCAGGCCAATGAGTTGTCTGATCTTGAGCCGAGGTTAGATTTAGCTGCCGAACAGCTGGCCAGCCACGGTGCATTACACCTGCCACCTGCCAGTGAATTCAGCTACCCGATCAGCAATAAGGTGTATGGGGAAGGGTTAACCGGCGTGACGATTGCGGTCGCGCGTGATGCCGCATTTAGCTTTATTTACCGCGATAATCTGCAAATTTTGCAGCAGATGGGCGCACAATTACGCTTTTTCTCGCCGGTTACCGATCAGGTGATGCCGGAAGCCGATGCGTTATATCTGCCCGGTGGTTACCCCGAGCTCTATCTTGATAGGCTTGCCGATAACCAGACCATGTTGCAATCGATCCGTGCGCACGTGCAGGCCGACAAACCCACAGTCGCGGAGTGTGGTGGCATGCTCTATCTGCTCAATGGCCTCACCAACAAAGAGGGCCATCGGCGCGATCTGCTGGGCGTATTACCCGGCGAAGCGCTGATGGAACCACGACTTTCGGGTCTTGGTGTGTTATCAGCAGCTTTCCCGTTTGGCGAAGTGCGTGGGCACACCTTCCATTTTTCCAGCAGCCAGATCCGTGCTGAAAGCTTGTTAGATGCGCAGCATCCGGTACATGGCAAGCCGGAAGCGGTTTATCAGCAGGGGCGTTTGCTGGCGTCATATGTGCACTGGTATTTAGGCGATGAGCCGGAAGCTTGTCTGGCGTGGTTTAAGCCGTGAGGAGCAGAACCCGCCATAAATTTAATCAATAGCCAATTTAGCTGCCTGCTTCCACATAAAAGATGGCATGGGCTGTTTGAGACGCCAGGTAATATTCATGGGTTGACTGCCTGTATGAGAGACATATTCAACCTCGCCAAAATTCACAAAGCCCATTGTTCTATTATGCTCATCCTTTGCCTGTTCACGCACAAACAGAAAGATGCGTTTGCCATTTTCGAGATGCTGAATATAACTGAGCCCTTTGCCTCGCTCGGGTCTCGCACTGTTTTGAGATTGCCAATGAAAGAGGCGTTCACTGATTGCATAGTCGTGGTACATGGTGCTGGGAGAAAACTGCTTTTCACTCTTATTGAGCGTCACGAAAAGCAATTCTACGTTCTGGTCTTTGAGTTCCAGTACCCCTTCCCGCGCAGGTGCGCGTTGTGCAAACGTGGTCGCGCCAAATCCGACCAGAATTTGCTCTCTGGCATAACGCGCATGCAACTGCAGGGAATTAGCATTCATCAGCGGCATTGCAGACTGCTCATGATGGATCCGATTAATTAACAGTGTAATTAAGTCAGAGAGCTCATTCCGAAACACCGGTAAATTAAGCGCTTTCAAGCTTTCAGCAAGCGATGGAAAACCAGCTGCTGGCCCCGTATTTTGCCAAAAATCATAATGACACATCAGTGCCATACGCTGATCGGCATCCGTCGAAAGTTCAAAATGCTGCTGGCATAACCGCAATAGATAACGTAAGTAACTGAACGAGTCACAGCCAAGGAATCGGGTGTTAATGGCTCGGTCAAAAAGACGGGTGAGTTGTTTGTGTTGTTCACTGGTTTTCCGGTGTGTGGCCTTATCCACCAAATCAGTCCAGCAACCGCGTTTATAAAGATCTTCCAAACTGATATGGGGATGAATTTTAAGGAAATTCGCTAAAGTTAACGGTAAATGCGTCTGCTGCGGAAATTGCCGGATCAATCCCAGAAGCCGATTTAGATTCAGCGTCGCATGACGAATATTTTGTAACACCATTTCCTGATTGTGTTTGGATAATTCAATACGACAACCAAGAGGTGCATGAGGAAAACCTTGTTTGATTTCGTCACTTATAGCGCGATTAGTTTTGCCGACTAATGCTCTGAATTTTTGCGAAAAATCGTATTCTGGTCGGGAATTGCCGACAAAATCCAGCACTGTGCAGCATTCTTTACCATCAGCTAGACGTAAACCACGACCTAACTGTTGCAGGAAAATGGTCAGGCTTTCAGTTGGCCGTAAAAACAGCAGTGTATCCACTTCCGGAATATCGACCCCTTCATTAAAGATATCGACGACAAACAGCACATTGATCTCGCCGGTTCTGATCATCTGCTGTTTGGCGTAACGCTCATTGCTATTGTCACTGGTTAATATATCGCTGCGGATGCCCTTCAATAAAAACTGTTTACACATGTAATCGGCATGTTCGCGACTGACACAGAATGCGAGCGCTCTGATACTGCTTATATTGGTAACAATGTCCTGTAGACTCTGAACAATTTTATTCACACGCTGATGATTATGCGTATAGAGATTGGTTAATTGCGCAATATCGTAACGCCCCTGACGCCAGCTGATGTTACGAAGGTCTGTATCATCATCAATACCAAAATATTGAAATGGGCACAAATGACGCTTGTTAATCGCTTCTGGTAAGCGAATTTCAGCTGCAATAACGCCACAAAAGTCATCAAGAATATCCGAGCCATCGTAGCGTTCTGGTGTCGCGGTTAATCCAAGAAGTATCGTGGGGTAAAAACTATCTAAAACGCAGCGATAGCTTTGAGCAGCAATATGATGCACTTCATCAATCACGATATAGTCATAATAATTTGGCGTTAATTGCAGATGCGGCAGCTGATTATTCAGGGTTTGAATGGTTACAAATAATTGACGGTAGTGATCGGGCGTTACGTTACCTACCCAATACTCACCAAAGGAACTGTTACGCAGCACACCGCGATAAGCCGACTGCGCCTGTTTGAGAATTTCTTCCCGATGAGCAACAAACAAGAAAGTAGCATCAGGTTTTTGTTTTAAGAAACGCGCAAAATCAAAGGCTGAAATTAAGGTTTTACCGGTTCCTGTTGCTGCAACCACCAAGTTCCGATAACGCTGATGCAGGGTGCGCTCAACCGTCAGTTGTTCCAGTATTTCTTGCTGATGAGGAAACGGTTTTAAATCGAAATAATGTGCGATCGGGCTGTCTGCACCTCCCCGCGCCTGCTGCAAAGCATCTTTGAGCTTTTGCTTACTCTCAATATTGCCGTCAAAGGGTTCAAACTCGTTGGATTGCCAATAGGTTTCAAACGTACTTAACGACTTTTCTAGAATGTGCGGAATTTCTTGCGAAGTAATTTTTAAATTCCACTCCAGACCACTGGTCAGTGCAGAATGGGAAAGATTAGAAGAGCCAATATATCCGGTATTAAAACCGGTATTACGTAAAAAAAGATAGCTCTTGGCGTGCAGCCGTTCCCGTTGCGTGTTGTAACTTAATTTAATTTCCGTATTCGGCAGGCTGGCAATAAACTCGACTGCCTTGGCATCTGTCGCGCCCATATATGAGGTTGTAATTACTTTCAGCTGACGTCCGCTGTGAGTAAATTCTTCCAGTTCTTTGCGAAAAATACGAATGCCAGCCCATTTAATAAAAGAAACCAGCCAGTATATTTTGTCCGCAGACAGAATTTCTCTTTTAAGCTCGGTATCTAATGAAATACCTGCATTACTACCGCAAAAAAGCTCACTCTGACTCAGGCCGGTGAGAGGGAATATATCGCTGACATATTGCTTAAGATTGGCGGCAACCGGATTTTCAAGCTGGTAAAGTGCAGTCAGAATTTTACCTTGGCTATGGATAAGATTTTCTTCAATAAAATCATCATCCTGAATGCGAACTTTGAGCCACATTAATAATTGGTTTGCCAGCTCAATTTGATTTTGTAGCTGATCATTACCGGTTGGCACTGAGCCCAACGCGTATTCAAATATTCGACTTAGGAAGCGAGACAGCCATAGTGCCGCTTCTGTCTGCTCAAGTGCCCGGTCACCCACATAGAAAGTATTTGTGTCTAAGCGAGAAGATACCAATTGAGTGATTAACTGCTCGTATATACCTACTTGAAGCACTATTTAACCCCTCAAAATTGGACAAAATATAATTATCGAATGTGCCAGAAGGTGATACCGGCGGAATTTTCCAAGCAGATGATAAAGAGAAAGGAAGTGTATGACCTGATTGCGGCAGCCAGCAAGAAAAACAGGTAACAACATAGGGCTTTAAGCTATTTTTTCAGCAGCGGTAACGGAAAGCATCTCTGCAGGTGCGGGGCGGCCAAAGAGATAGCCTTGATAAGCATAACACCCCAACTCTTCCAGACGTTGTCGTTGGGCTTCGGTTTCCACCCCTTCCGCAATGACATTTAACCCCATACTTTGTGCCAGAGTGACGATGGTGCTGGCAATTGCGGCATCGTTTGGATCGGTGAGCAGATCCCGGACAAACGATTGGTCGATTTTCAGCTGATCCAGAGGTAATCGTTTCAGATATGCCAGTGATGAATACCCGGTACCAAAATCATCCAGTGAAAAACCAACGCCACATGCTTTCAGTGCCGTCATTTTGTGGATGATATCTTCGGTGTCTTCCAGTAATAAACTCTCTGTAAGTTCCAGTTTCAGACTGCCGGGGGTTATTTCTGCGTTATGAATGGTCGCTAAGATTTGGTCGACAAAGTCAGGCTGGTGGATCTGCCGCGCACTGATATTCACGGCCAAAGAAAGATGCGCCAGTGCGGGTTGTTCCGTCCAGCGGCGTAACTGTTGGCAGGCTTCATATAAAACCCAATCGCCTAATGCTAAAATTAAACCGCTTTCTTCCGCTAATGGAATAAATTCGGCGGGAGAGATCATGCCACGCAGCGGATGTTGCCAGCGTACTAACGCTTCAGCGCCGGTGATCTGTCCATTGGCATCAACCTGCGGTTGATAATGCAGCTGCAATTGTTGTTGGCGAATGCCTTCCCGCAGGTCATTTTCCAGTTCGGCTCGCGAGGTAATGATCGCCTGCATTTTATTGTCAAAGAAACGCAGTGTGTTGCGTCCGGCCGATTTGGCTTGATACATGGCGATGTCGGCACGTTTCATCAGTTCATCACTGCTTTCCTGATGCGCCTGAAATAAGGTAATACCGATACTGGCACTGCTGTTGTGTTCATAACCGGCAATCAGGTAAGGATGGCGCAATTTCACCAGAATTTTTTCCCCGAGCATTTTAGCCTGAGCAGCGGCGACTTCTTCGATATGGCTTAACTCTTCCAGCATGACGACAAATTCATCGCCCCCCAGCCGCGCAACGGTATCGCACTCCCGTACACACTCAGCAATGCGAGTGGCCACCTGTTGCAGCAGCAGATCGCCTTTGTCATGACCTAAGGTGTCATTCAGGGTTTTGAAATTATCCAGATCGATAAACAACAATGCACCACGCTGCCCGCTGCGTTTACTGTTGGCCATAGCTTGATGCAGACGATCTTGCAGTAAGCGCCGGTTTGGCAGGTCAGTCAGTGGGTCGTAAAATGCCAGATAGGCGATTTCATCTTCTTTAATTTTACGATCGGTAATGTCGCGCGCCAGGAACACCACAACCTGTTTATCGTTGACGGTGTAACCCAATGGTTGTGCCCGTCCTTCAACCAGCCGGCGACCGATAACACCGTCGCGCTCATATTCAATGGTTTGTGTTTGTTGCAGCCGGATGCTGTCACGTACAGTTGCTAATAATTTATCTGCGTTTTCTTGCGGGAGTTCGCTGTGTAATGTTTTGCCGATCAGAGCCAAGGCGGGTTCGTATAATTGATGGTTGGTGGAGGGCAACACGTCAATGTAATGACCATCTTCATCAATGATCACCATTAAATCGGGGATCGCTTGCACAATGGCCCGCAAACGCGATTCACTGGTGTGTAATGCCAATTCAGTGTTGGTCCGGTTCACAATATCCTGCATCATCAGGCCGAGGATCATAGTGCCAAGGGAAAAAGTAAACACATAGGGAAGAGCGATATCCTGCATCACGGTGGTAAGCACGGAGGCAGGAAGTTGCGTGAATATCAGCACCATGATCACATGGGCTACAAACCCAAATAGCAGTAGCTCAATGGGGCCATTTTTGATCCAGCCAGTCCGACAAATGCGACGATAAGCCAGCCCAAGTAGAACACAGGTGGTAATGGTGGCCAGACCTACCGGATAACCACCGCCACCTAGCCAGAAACGGTATGCACCGGCAATCAGACCGGCACCAATGGCGACTGCTGGCCCGCCAAACAAACCGGCCATGATCAGAATAACCGAACGGGCATCAAAGATAACCCCTTCTGCGATATGCACCGGCACCATCATGCCGATCACGGTAATGCCACCAAACAGCAATCCCGCGATGATTTGTTGTAATATCTTATGCCCCTGACAAAGGCGCACATTAAATCCCTGCAATAAACACAGAGATAACAACAGTGCCACACCTTTAATCAATTCCAGTAGCATAGGCTCTATCCGTGATCCGATACGTTGTAATCATGGCTTAAGATGCTGCTAAGGTAAAATGACAAACCGCCAGATATTGCCGATTGTGGAAATATTGTTAGCTATTCATCACTTTGTTGCGGGCAATAATGTAAAACGTATCGAATACGGGTGGGACCAGATGATGCGGGTTCCGCGTTGAGATAAGCAAGTTGCTGCGTTTTTAGGCTACCTGCTTTGTTGTGGGTTCAGCGATCTGCAACAAGGTAGTTTCCAGCACACGACGCACTTGTGGCAGGCAACGTCCGCAAGTACTACCCACCTTCAACTCCCGGTGTAAGCCGCGTACAGTATCTATGCCGTTTTCAACCGCTTCTTTAATCTGCCGGTCATTCACTGCATGACAATGACAAATGATCATCGCAACCTCCTGCTTTACTCCATTTAATAATAATTCTCATTAAGATGTAGTGCAATAGATTTGCTGTTTTTTTATACGGGAATGCTAATGTACTAAACTGTAAAAAGGATGTGTTATACATGTTAATTTAGTTGCTAAATCTGCAGTAAGGATTAGGCTAAATCGTATAGCTTTTCACCACATGAGGATTGGCCATGCAAGGCGATAAAGCAGTCATCGCGATGCTCAACAAGGTGTTGACCTGGGAGTTGAGCTCCATCAATCAATATTTTCTGCACGCCCGTTTATTCCGCCATTTTGGTTTTAATGCGTTGAATGAGCATGCGTTCAAAAAATCGATCAAAGACATGAAACAGGCCGATGCGCTGATTGAGCGGATCTTGTTTTTAGACGGTCTGCCCAATTTACAAAATCTGGAATATTTGCGTATCGGTGAGCATGCCGAAGAGATGCTGCAATGCGATCTGTCACTGCAGCAGGATCAGTTGCTTTTATTGCGCGAAGCGATCCAGCTTGCTGAGCAATCAGCCGATTTTGTCACCCGTGATCTGTTGGAAGATATTCTGGAATATGAGGAAGAGTATCTGGATTGGCTGGAAACCCAGCAGAATCTGATCGCGACGACTGGTATTCAGAACTATCTGCAAAGCCAGATGTAAGGGGAGAATTATGCAAGGAAAACCGATTGTCATTGCGGAACTGAATAAGCTACTGGCGGGTGAATTAACGGCCATCGATCAGTATTTTATTCATTCCCGTATGTATCAGGATTGGGGCTACAACAAGTTATTCGAACGTATCAGCCACGAGTCGGATGAAGAAAAACAACATGCTGCTTGGATCATTGAGCGCATTCTGTTTCTTGAAGGTACACCAGAGATGACGCTGCGTGAGCCGCTGAATGTGGGTAAAACTGTGCCGGATATGCTGAAAAGCGATCTGCAACTGGAATACAGTGTGGTCAAAAACCTGAAAGCGGCCATTAAGCTTTGTGAAGCGGAACAAGATTATCAGACCCGTGAAATGCTGGAAAAACAGTTGGATGATACCGAAGTAGATCACGCCTACTGGCTGGAAAAACAGCTGCGTTTAATCGATCAGATTGGTCTGCCAAATTATCTGCAATCACAAATTTAACCTTCACTTCTGCTGTCTGAATTGAGAATATGACGCATTCAGACAGCGGCTCTTTTTTGTTCAGTTATCCGTTTAACGCTGAGCCGCTGTGGTCTGTTTTATTCATGCAGTTTTAATTCATTATTTGGAACAAGACCATGCGCGTTTATGTTTTACAACACGTTCCTTTCGAAGAATTAGGTAATATTCAACCTTGGTTAGCGCAACACAACGCTGAAACTCATTATTGCCGTTTATATGCCAATGAGCCGTTACCTGAGGTGGCGGATGTCGATCTGTTGGTTGTGCTCGGCGGGCCGATGAGTGTGAATGATGAATCGCATTACCCTTGGCTGGTGGCGGAAAAAGCCTTTCTGGCACAGGCTATCGCAGCGGAAAAACCGATTGTTGGCATCTGTCTGGGTGCCCAGCTGATTGCCAGCTGTCAGGGGGCGCGGATTTACTCCAATTACGCCAAAGAGATCGGTTGGTTTGATATAACCGCAGTGGCAGCATCAGGCGATGTGTTGTCGTTACCCGCGAGCATGCATGTCTTTCACTGGCATGGTGAAACCTTTGAATTACCCGCTAAGGCGGTGTTATTAGCCAGTAGTGTGGCCTGCAATAATCAGATCTTCCAACTCGGTAAGCGCGTGATTGGTTTGCAATGTCATCTGGAAACGACGGAAGAAAATGCCCGTAGTATGGTGCTGCATTGTGCCGACGAGCTGACGGGTGGCAGTTTCATTCAAGATGCTGATGAAATTTTAGCAGCCAGCGAAGCGCAATATCAGCAACTCAGTGAATGGATGGCTCAGGTGCTGGATTACGTGACCCGACCATTATAATACCCCACTCTTTCATTTAACCTTATGTTGAATTTATCTTGAGGACAAAAAATCGTCCTCACCTCTCTTTTTAGTTCAAACCGTAACCGGTTACATTTCTGCTGGAATTCATATTTTCTTTGCGATTAACATCACAAAAAAAATGCCATCAGCTAGAGATGAAACCGGTTTCATTTTATGGTGTTGATAGATAAAAACCAAACCTTCCCCATATTGAATTCGGAGTAAATGATGCTGCATAGAAAGTTAAAAGATTTTCCGGCGGACTTCTTCTGGGGTGGCTCGACCTCAGCATATCAGGTAGAAGGTGCATGGGATAAAGATGGCAAAGGTCCATCGGTGATCGATATGGCACCCGTCGTGCCAGGCACCACCGATTTTAAAGTGACCAGCGATCACTATCATCACTATAAAGAAGACGTCAAACTGTTCGCGGAATTGGGTCTGAAAGCTTATCGGTTCTCGATTGCCTGGACACGTATTTTCCCAAATGGCACGGGTGAAATTAACCCGATGGGCGTGGCGTTTTATAACAATCTGATCAATGAGTTAAAAGCCCACAATATCGAACCGATCGTCACTATTTATCACTTTGACCTGCCGTATGCACTGCAGTTGAAAGGTGGCTGGTCGAATCGTCATACCGTTGATGCATTTGCGTTTTATTGTGAAACCCTGTTCGAGTTGTATGGTGATCGCGTTAAATACTGGCTGACCATCAACGAGCAGAACATGATGATTTTGCACGGTGACGCGATTGGCACGAAGAGTAGTGTGGTGGTGGAAAATCCGGAAAAAGATCTCTATCAGCAAAACCACCACATGCTGTTAGCACAAGCCAAAGCGATGAAGTCGTGCCACGAAATTCTGCCGCACGCGAAGATTGGCCCGGCACCGAATATTTCGGCGATTTATCCGGCCTCTTCTAAACCGGAAGATGTGCTGGCGGCCAGCAACTGCTCGGCGATCCGGAACTGGTTATATCTGGATATGGCCGTGTACGGTCGTTATAACAATATCGCCTGGAGTTTCCTGGAAGAGCGTAATGCCACCCCGGATATCGAAGAAGGCGACATGGAAATCATGGCCAGCGCCAAGCCTGATTTCATTGCGTTTAACTACTATTCCACCATGACGGTTGCCGCCAGCACCGGTGATGCCAGCGATCGCGGTTCTACTGGTGACCAGCAGATCGTGGTAGGTGAAGTGGGGGTATTTAAAGGCGCTTCGAACCCGAACTTGAGCAAAAACGCGTTTGGCTGGGAAATTGATCCGGTTGGTTTCCGCAACACGTTGCGTGAAATCTACGAACGTTATGCGCTGCCGTTGATCATCACCGAAAATGGCCTCGGTGCGTTTGATAAAATGGAAGAGGATGGTTCAATCAATGATGATTACCGCATCGACTTCCTGCAAAAACACATCGATCAAATTCAGCTTGCGATCACTGATGGCGTGAAAGTATTTGGTTTCTGCCCATGGTCGGCTATCGATTTGGTGTCAACCCACCAAGGTTGCAGCAAGCGTTACGGTTTCATCCACGTTAACCGTGATGAGTTTGACCTGAAAGATCTGAAACGATCCAAGAAGAAAAGCTTCTTCTGGTATCACGCGCTGATTGCGAAAAACGGCGCGAAATAATTCATTGCTGGTTGTTATAACCGAAGGCTCCTGTAAAGGGGCCTTTTTTATGTCAAACGAATACATCAACCTTCATTTGTCGATTTTGTGTACACAGATCACAAAACATCCTGCCTGTTACATTCCGCTTATGTTTTGCGAAATAACTCACAGAAACCGGTTTCAGCTTGTGGGAGGATGCAACCGGTTGCAGCGTTGCTTGGGGGCACCTGCACAACAACACACACATTAGAATATCTGGGGAAACCCTGGGGTTAGACACTATGAAAAAGATTTTCTTATGCTGCGCCGCTGGTATGTCAACCAGCATGGTGGTCAACAAAATGAAACAGGCAGCTGCTCAAAAAGGCATTGAAGCCGAAATCATTGCGGTCGCCATGGAAGAGTTTGATAGCACGTTACCAAAGTTCGACTGTTGTCTGCTTGGGCCGCAAATTAAATACAAATTTGAAGAGTTCAAAAAGAAAGCAGAAGCGGCAGGCAAACCCATCGCCGTGATCAACAGCATGGATTACGGCATGATGCGCGGCGATAAGATCCTCGCTGATGCATTGGCAATGATGTAATAACTGACACAGTCAGAAAGACGCTTATGTCTAACGCATTTTTTGCTTTTATTGAACATCACATCAGCCCCATCGCTATTGACGCCGCCATGCATGCTCAGCCTGACGCAGCGTAATTCAGAATTAATAAAGTTGGAGATGTAGAAATGGATATGGATATGGAATCAACCGTGATGGAGCTCATCATCAATGCTGGCGAAGCGCGTAGTTGTGCCATGCAGGCACTGCGTGCCGCCAAACAAGGTGATTGGGCACTGGTCAATGAACAATTGGCAGAAGCCAGTGCCGCATCAAAGCGCGCGCATGATGTACAGACCACGTTGATTGGTATGGATGAAGGTTGCGGCAAAATTCCGGTTAACCTGATCATGGTGCATGCACAAGACCACATCATGACCTCCATGCTGGCGCGCGAGATGATTGAAGAGCTGATAGAGTTACACCGTCAGCGTCAAAATATCCCCGCTCTCCAAGCCGCGTAATATTAAGTACTCAGGGAGTATGCCCAATTCAGGGGTGAACATTGCGGCATATTCTCTGAGTCTTATGTATCAATAAAAATTATCTGAACAATCAATAACAACAATATATTCAATGGCATTTTGGTTTATGCCATAAAAACCATGTTACTTGTAGTTTTTCTCGCCAGTCTTGATAATGCTCGCTTGCTGTTGCCAAATGCGTTTGCTCAGAGGGAGTTTTTCATTTTATGGCCACTATGCTGGATGTTTCGCGTAAAGCGGGCGTCTCTAAATCGACCGTTTCACGTGTTCTGAATGGCACGGCAAAAATCTCTGAGGCGACCCGTGAAGCGGTGTTTAAGGCAATTGAAGAGCTCAATTACCGGCCAAATGTATTAGCGCAATCGCTCTCTAAACAGGAAACCAATACCATTGGTTTAGTGATCCCCCGTGGTGCGAATACCTCGCAATATTTAGGTTTATTGATAGAAATTTGCCAGGAGTTAGCCGATAAAGCCGGTAAATTTCTGATGATCACTCAGGTCAATGATCAGCCCGATGGTGGCGTTCGCGCGATCCGTTCGCTGGTCGATCGCCGTTGTGATGCGGTGTTGTATTACAACAACTCATTCTTCGATCATTACAATATTCAGGGCGATGAACTCAGTGATTTGATCGACGAACTGCCGGTGCCGTTGGTGGTGATGAATTGTCATTTGCCACGCCACCCTGATAATTGTGTCTGGTTTGATCACTCGCTCAGCGCCAAAATGCCGGTCGATTTTCTGTTGGCGCAAGGGCACAAACGTATTGCCTATATCTCAGGGCCACTTAATCAACGTACTGCGCAACTACGTTTACAAGGCTATCAGCAAGCATTAGCCGATGCCGGTATTGCGTTGGATCCATTGTTGCTGGCGGAAGGCGATCGTATGTATAGCGGTGGGTACAGTGCCTGTAATCAGTTATTGCACCGGAAAGTAGAGTTTACCGCGATCTGTTGTTTTAACGATGCGACCGCGATCGGGGCATTAAAAGCACTGCAGGAGCTGGATGTTGCTGTTCCGGCTGACGTGTCGTTATTCGGCTTTGACAATGAATCGATGCTCGATTATCTGCATCCCTCTCTCTGCTCGGTTTCGCTACCGGCGAATACCTTTGTTTCTTCAGCATTTAATTTGTTGATGGCACATCTCAATCACAGCGAATTGCCCACCTTTGATCAAAATACCTTCGCCGGTGAGCTGGTGATCCGTGGTTCTGTGT
>JAQUHG010000260.1 GCA_028683735.1 Tolumonas sp.
TGTTAACCATTTAGTGTGATTTGGATCGTTATTTCTATTGTTTTAACCCCGTATATTGCCGCCAATTCAATGAGTATCTGGTTGTTACATTGAAAAGGAGAGTTGTTTCGTTGGTGTGATGGTTAACGAACACCATTGATACTCTGTTTTGTGGTCACCAAGGGTGATCGAATTATTGTCAGCAAAGGAAAGGGAAAAAGATGAAAAAAACCTTACTTGGATTATGTGTTGCCAGTGCCTTTGTCGCGCAGGCAAGTCATGCGCTGGAACTGAAAGCATGGGTTATCGATGGTGATTCTGAAAAACCATTTTTCCAGCAATTGGAAGAAAACTTTAATGCGAAATACAAAGATCAGAACATTACCGTCGATGTAGTACCTATCCCCGGTTACAACAGTGCGATTCAAGCAGCTGCCCTTTCCGGTGAGTTGCCTGACGTGATCATGGTGGATGGTCCGAATATGGCGAACTATGTCTGGACCAAACTATTACAGCCGATGGATGGTTTGCTGGATAAATCCATCGTGGCAGATTTGCTGCCGTCGGTTAAAGAGCAGGGTATTTATGGCCCTGATCAGAAGATTTACATGGTCAGCCCTTATGACTCGTCTGTGTTGTTGTGGGGTAACAAAAAATATCTGAAGGAAGCGGGCGTGCGGATCCCGACCGGAATTAAAGATGCGTGGGACGATAAGGAATTCACGGATGCACTGACGAAATTGGCCAAGGTCAAAGGGGTGCAGTGGCCGTTGGATATGAAGCTGAACTATGACGGCGAATGGTATACCTATGGGTTTGCGCCTTTCATTCAGTCACGTGGTGCTGATTTGATCGATCGGAAAACATGGAAGGCTGAAGGGACGGTGGATTCTCAGCCTGCGGTGGATGCACTGACTGAACTGCAGACATGGTCAAAAAATGGTTGGATTGTACCGGCCACCGCCGGGGACAACCGCTTCTATGGCGACAAATCGGCTGCACTGGCTTGGGTGGGTAACTGGATGTGGCGGGCCCATAAAACCGGTCTGGGGAAAGATCTGGTGCTGATCCCGGCGCCAAAACTGGCTGGCAAATCCGTTTCTCCGAATGGGGGCTGGGGTTGGGCTGTACCGGCTAAAACCAAACATACGGCGGAAGTGGCCAAGTTCCTGAACTTTGCGTTATCTACGGAACAGGTCGCTAAATATGCGGACATCACCGGTTACATTCCAGCTCGGAAATCCTCGGTGGCGTTGTCTGAAATCTACCGCCCGGGTGGTGAATGGGCTTTGTTTGTTGAACAGGCACAAAGTGCGGCGATGGTGCGTCCGGTTCACCCTGCATATCCGGTCATTTCAACCTCCTTCGGCAAGGCGGTGCAACATATTCTGCAAGGCGCTGATGTGAAAAGTGAGCTGCAGAAAGCCGCAACAACCATTGATGAAGATATCGAAGATAACAGCGGTTATCCCCCATTTAATAAATAGTAAATCAGCGTCGCGCCTGTATCCCGTCAGGCGCGCATTTCATTTACTTGTTTTTATTGCTTAAACGGATTTGTGCAGGAGTTATTATGCGCCGGTTGAAAAACCTGATGCCTGAATTGGCTATGCTAATGCCCGCCATAGTGTTGTTGACGATCTTCGTGGTAGTGCCGTTTTTCATGTCGGGATATTTATCCTTCACGAATGAAAAACTGATTGCCCGTCCGATAGCGACAGTATGGGTTGGATGGCGGAATTACGAACGTCTTTTTACTGATCCGGTTTTCTGGCAGGCAGTAAAAAATACATTTTACTTTGCTTTGCTGGTTACCCCATTCCAGCTGGCGATTTCACTGGGTTCAGCCTTGTTGCTGAATAGTAAATTGCCGTTGCGCACTTTATTTCGCAGCATTGCGTTGTTGCCATTATTAACCCCGATCACCGTTATTGTGGCGATCTGGGCTGTGCTTTATAAAATTCCGGACGGATTGTTTAACCATATCTATCAGTCTCTGCTTTCCACTTCGCAATATATCGACTGGCTGGGCAATGTGGATATGGCGATGCCGGCGATTGTGCTGCTGTCTGCCTGGGCTACCTTTCCATTCCAGATGCTGATCTACCTGGCTGGTTTGCAGGAGATCCCGAAAGATCTGTACGAAGCAGCGGAACTGGACGGCGCAAAACCTTTCCAGCGCTTCCTGCATGTGACCTTACCATGTCTGCGTAACACCAATATTTTCGTCATTATCGTGACCACCATTGGTGCGCTGAAACTGTTTACCCAAGTCAACATTCTGACGCACGGCGGACCCAACGGTGCCACCAACACCATCATTCATTACATGTATGAAAACGGCTTTGTGGCACAAAAAATCGGTTATGCCTCGGCAGTTTCTGTGGCGTTTTTCTTCACCGTCACGGCGATTGCGTTGCTGCAACGTTTCCTGATGAAGAACGAGTAGGAGGCAACATGAAATCAGAAACCGTTCAGTTTGTTCCCGCTATTGATGAAACCGTTGCAAACAAAGGAGGTCAGGTAATGAGAATTCTGGCCGGGTTGAAAAATGTCCGCATGTGGTGTGCGTTACTGCTGTCAGTGTGTGTGCTGGCACCGCTGATGATGATGGTGACGATCAGTCTTAACCCGGATGAAGAGCAGATCATGATCTCGATGGGTACCATTAAGGCATTTATCCCGCATGTGTTTTCGCTGGAAAATTACCGTGAGATCTGGGGCGATCCGAACCAGCCATTTGCCCGCTATTTGTTTAATACCTTATTCATTGTCTTCTCCACCGTGTTTCTGTCGATTGTGGTGAACTCATCGGCGGCATTTGCGCTGGCTTGGGGGCAGGGTAGATATCGTAAAATCGTGATTGGTATTGTAGTCGCACTGCTGGCGATCCCGGGGGAAAGTCTGGCGCTGCCGCAACTGCTGATGGTGAGCAAGATGGGCATCATCGACAGCTATGAGGTACAGATCCTGCCGTTTATCGGTAATGCAATGGCTCTGTTTTTGTTCTATCAGTTTTTTACCAAAATTCCCAAAGATCTGATTGATGCCGCCAAAGTGGATGGTGTCAGCCTGTTCAAAACCTATCTTTATATCGGTTTGCCGATTTCCAAACCAGTGATTGCGACCGTGGCTATCTTGCAGTTCCTTGAATTCTGGAACAGCTATCTGTGGCCGGTTATGGTGACCCGTGGTCCGGAATATCGCCCGTTGTCGGTGGCGATGTCCGCTTACTTCGGCAGTAATCAGGCCTACTGGGGCAACATCATGGCGTTTGCGGTTTCGATGGCAATCCCGGTCATTATCTTCTTCTTATTTATTCAGCGGCATTTCGTCCAGAGCATTACTGGCAGTGCGGTAAAAGGTTAAGTCTTCAGCAGGAGTTCTCATGTTAGCAGAAAAATATTATCGCCCACTGGTTCACTTTACTCCGCCGTATGGCTGGCTGAATGATCCGAACGGCTTAGTCTATCAGAATGGCGAATATCACTTGTTTTACCAATATCACCCACATGACAGCGTGTGGGGGCCGATGCATTGGGGTCACGCCGTAAGCCGCGATTTGTTAGCGTGGACACATCTGCCGATCGCGCTGGCACCGGATGCGCTGGGTGTTTGTTTTTCCGGCACGGCGATGGTAGACAAAGGTGATAAATCCGGGCTGTTTGACGGCAAAGACGGCTTGTTGGCGTATTACACCATTACTGCGGATAACGTGCCCTTTAATCAAAGTCAGGGGCTGGCTTACAGTAATGACAATGGTCGCCACTGGGCTAAATATGCTGGCAATCCGGTTGTCGAGAATCCCGGCTTTGAGGATTTTCGTGATCCAAAAGTATTCTGGCATGAGCAAACTAAAGCCTGGATCATGTTGACTACGGTTGGTCAGCAGATCGCGATTTACCGCTCCGCCGATGCAAAAACCTGGCTGTTCAGCTCTTTCTTTGGCGAAGAACATGGCGCACATGATGAGCGGGCATGGGAATGCCCGGATCTGTTTGAAATCAGCATCGAAGGCAGTAAGAAAACCCGCTGGGTGCTGATTGTCGGGGTACAACGCGGTGCCTACTCCGGTGGTTCCGGCACGCAGTATTTTGTCGGCCATTTTGATGGTGAGCAATTCATCAATGACAACGCGGCTGATACGGTGCTGTGGCTGGATTATGGCCGTGATTTTTATGCCACCCAGACCTGGTCGGATATTCCGGCTGCTGATGGCCGTCGGATCGGCATCAGTTGGATGAGTAACTGGCTTTATGCCAATCAAGTGCCGACGCAGAGCTGGCGTTCCGCAATGACGATGCCGCAAGAGTTGACGCTGAAAAACACGCCAGACGGGCTGCGGTTGTGTCATGCGTTTAT
>JAQUHG010000261.1 GCA_028683735.1 Tolumonas sp.
ATCATTTACTGGAGCAGGGTCATTCTGCGGAAATGGTGGCCCGGCACGATGCGTTATTTGAATTACAGTTTGCTGGTGAAACACCGGTATTGGATATTCTGAATCAGATCGGCCATATGCCGCTACCGCCATATATTGATCGTCCAGATGAAAACTCGGATAAAGAGCGTTATCAGACTGTTTATAATGAACGCCCAGGTGCAGTAGCCGCACCGACAGCCGGGCTGCATTTTGATCAGCCACTCTTGGATGCATTACAACAGAAGGGCATCGAACTCGCTTTTGTCACGTTGCATGTGGGTGCTGGCACATTCCAGCCAGTGCGGGTTGAACGGCTGGAAGATCACCAGATGCACAGCGAATATGCAGAAGTGCCAGCCGAGGTGATTGAAAAGATTAATGCGACTCGCGCGCGGGGTGGGCGAGTTGTTGCGGTCGGCACAACGTCTGTCCGTTCGCTAGAAACGGCAGCGCAGGCATCGTTAAAAGCCGGCACACCGCTATCACCTTTCTTTGGCGATACCAGCATCTTTATTTATCCCGGTTATCAATATCAGGTAGTTGATGCGCTGATCACCAATTTTCATTTACCTGGCTCAACACTGATCATGCTGGTGTCTGCGTTTGCAGGTTATCAACATGTGATGCGAGCCTATCAGGAAGCAATAACATCAGGTTATCGTTTCTTTAGTTATGGCGATGCCATGTTTATTACACGGCAACGCTAGATAAAACCAGACTAATACAAGATTGGTTCACTGGGTCTTCTCTGATGACCCTCTGCGCCATGGATGGCGCAGCGGAGTCCCCACGGATGGGTTTACGACGAGTCAGCAGAGAAGATTCTGTGGGCCAGTGCTGAATATTAGTCATAAACAGTCAGACTGTTTCTCTGACGTTAAGGAAAAAAATGAAATTTGAACTGAAAAAGACTCAAGGCCGCGCGCGTCGTGGCAGCTTAGTGTTTGATCGTGGTGTGGTTGAAACACCTGCTTTCATGCCTGTTGGCACCTACGGCACAGTAAAAGGCATGACTCCGGAAGAGGTTAAAGAGACCGGTGCGCAGATCCTGCTGGGGAATACATTCCACCTGTGGTTACGTCCGGGCCAGGACATCATGCGCAAACATGGTGACTTACATGATTTTATGAATTGGCATGGCCCGATCCTGACCGATTCAGGCGGATTCCAGGTATTCAGCCTCGGTGATATCCGCAAAATAAAAGAAGAAGGTGTGCATTTCCGCAACCCGATCAATGGCGAGAAGATTTTCCTGTCACCTGAAAAATCAATGGAAATTCAGCACGATCTTGGCTCTGACATCGTCATGATTTTCGATGAATGTACACCATACCCGGCGACACACGATGTGGCTAAAAAATCGATGGAACTGTCACTGCGCTGGGCAGCCCGTTCCCGTCAGCGTTTCAATGAGCTGGAAAACAAAAACGCCTTGTTCGGTATTGTGCAGGGTGGAGTCTATGAAGATCTGCGCGATGTGTCGTTAAAAGCACTGGTTGAGATCGGCTTTGATGGTTATGCCGTTGGTGGTTTAGCGGTGGGTGAGCCGAAAGAAGATATGCACCGGATTCTGGAGCACGTTTGTCCGCAACTGCCGCAAGATAAACCGCGTTACCTGATGGGTGTTGGTAAACCGGAAGATCTGGTGGAAGGTGTCCGTCGTGGCATTGATATGTTCGACTGTGTGATGCCAACCCGCAATGCGCGTAACGGTCACTTGTTTACAACGAACGGTGTCATCAAAATTCGTAATGCAAAACACAGAGATGACATTTCTACACTAGATGCAGAATGTGATTGTTATACCTGTAAAAACTATACCCGTTCTTATTTGTATCATCTGGATCGCTGCAATGAGATTTTAGGTGCTCGTCTGAATACGATTCATAACCTGCGCTACTATCAACGCTTGATGCAAGGTTTGCGGGATGCTATCGATGCAGGTACATTAGACGACTTTGTAGCAGACTTTTATCAGCGTCAGGGAAAACCTGTTCCACCGCTTGATTAATATACGATTTGAACTAACAACGAGGAAATAATATGAGTCTTTTTGCTAACGCATATGCGGCTGACGGTGCTGCTGCATCTTCTGTGACTGGTGGTATTGAACAGATCGCCATTGTGGGTATTTTTCTGCTGTTTTTCTATTTCTTCATTCTGCGTCCACAGTCAAAACGTGCGAAAGAACAGAAAAACCTGATGAGCTCACTGGGTAAAGGGGATGAAGTACTGACTTCAGGTGGTCTGGTTGGCAAAATCGCGAAAATTGCTGCCGACAATGATTATTTGGTTCTGGCCTTGAATGATCAGACTACCATCACCATTAAGAAAGACTTCATCACTGCAGTATTGCCAAAGGGCACTATTCAGTCTCTGTAGTTTTTAATTCACTTTCCTGGGAGTTAAACCGTGTTAAATCGGTATCCTCTGTGGAAGTATCTGATGGTGGCCCTCGTGGTCATCATCGGTACACTTTATTCCGCACCTAATCTTTACGGCGAAGATCCTGCATTGCAGGTTTCAGCTATCCGTGGTCACGATGTCAAAGCTGATACCATGGATTTAGTTAAAAAATCGCTGGATGACGCCAAAATTTCAATTAAAAGCGCCGTACTGGAAAATAGCCAGATACTGGTTCGCTTCAATAACACTGATGATCAGCTGCATGCGAAAGAGCTGGTTACACAAGCACTGGGCGACAAATTTATCACCGCATTGAACCTGGCTCCATCTACACCTAAATGGTTAAGTTCCATTGGTGCCGGTCCGTTGAAGCTGGGTCTCGACTTACGCGGTGGTGTGCACTTCCTGATGGAAGTGGATATGGATGAAGCAGTTAATAAAGCGCAGGAACAACTGGTTCAGGATTTCCGTACCGAATTGCGTGAAGACAATATTCGTTATTCCGGTGTTCGTCGTGCCGGTAGTGAAGTTGTTGTAGCTTTCCGTGATACCGATACACAGCAAAAAGCATTAGCGCATCTGCGTAAACGTCATGCAGACATCACGCTGGTTGATTCAGAAGACAAAGGTCAGTTCTGGATCAAAGCATCAATGTCTGAAAAGAAACTGAAAGCGATCAGTGAAGACGCGCTGGAACAGAACATCACCATCATTCGTAATCGTGTGAATGAATTAGGTGTGGCGGAACCGCTGGTGCAACGTCAGGGTGCAGCGCGTATTGTGGTTGAGCTGCCTGGTATCCAAGACACTGCCCGCGCGAAAGAAATTCTGGGTGCAACGGCAACATTAGAATTCCGTCTGGTTGATGAGAATGCGGATGCATCTGCGGCAGTAAACGGCCAAGTTCCAGCGAATTCACAGTTGTTTTACGACCGTAATGGCCGTCCTGTTGTTCTGCAAAAACGTATTATCCTGACCGGGGATCATATTACGGGTTCTTCTTCCGGTGTTGATGAATACAGCCGTCCGCAAGTTAGTATTAAACTTGATGGGGTAGGCGGGAACCGCATGTCAATGGCGACGAAAGACAGCATTGGTAAAGCCATGGCGTCAGTATTTATCGAATACAAGCCAGTTGGTGAACCGGGTGCGGATGGTAAACGTCGTATCGAAAGACATGAAGAAGTCATCAACGTTGCGACTATCCAATCTCGTCTGGGCAGTGATTTCCGCATTACCGGTATCGACAATACTCAGGAAGCACACAATTTATCGTTGCTGTTGCGTTCAGGGGCGTTGACTGCGCCGATCCAGATCGTTGAAGAACGCACTATCGGTCCAAGCATGGGGCAAGCCAATATTGATAGCGGTTTATCAGCATTAGGCATGGGGATGCTGATCCTCGTGGTCTTTATGGCGATTTACTACAAGCTGTTCGGTATGGTGGCCAATATTGCACTGATGTTTAACGTGGTATTACTGGTCGGTGTAATGTCGATGATCCCTGGGGCGACAATGACATTGCCTGGTATCGCGGGGATTGTGTTAACACTCGGTATGGCAGTCGATGCGAACGTTCTGATCTACGAACGTATTCGTGAAGAGTTACGTGCTGGCCGTGGTGTACAGCAAGCCATCCATCTTGGCTATGAACGTGCGTTCTCGACCATTGCTGACTCTAACGTGACGACGTTAATCACTGCATTGATTTTGTTTGCGGTGGGAACGGGCGCTGTTCGTGGCTTCGCATTGGTACTGATGATCGGTATCCTTTGCTCTATGTTCACTGCGATCACGGGTAGCCGTGCGATTGTTAACCTCATCTGGGGTGGTCGCAAAGTGAATAAGTTATCGATTTAAGGGGATAGTCATGTTTCAGCTATTAAAACCGGGACACAC
>JAQUHG010000262.1 GCA_028683735.1 Tolumonas sp.
GAGCCAACCCCACTACTCCAAGCTGTCTCTGGATGAAAAGCTGATTCAACGACAGGTACGTCAGCCATCTTAATGACATCTTCTTCTGAACTACAGCCATAGAGCAATACACTCCCCAGCAATAGACAGCTAAATTTTTGCCAACCTTTATGCATTAGGTTCACCATCCTTCGCTTTATTTCGCTTTAGGTGTATCAGCTTTTTCGCCGGCTACAGAAAGATCATCAAGTTTCATCTGTAAAACAGGATTTGCACCATTTTTACTGGCTTGCAATGCAACAACATATGCTGCGCGAGCTTTTTCAGGTTGTGCTGATGCCAATAATGCATCGCCCCTGACTTCAGCAACAGTTGCTTTATATTGCTCAGCGGTTACCGCATCCAGTGCTTTCAATGCATCGGCTGGTTTATTCATTGCCAGTAATATCCGAGCTAAACGGATCCCCGCAACAGGTTTAAACTCATCATCAACACCATGTTCAGCTACGCGACGTAACTGTTCCGCCGCTAATTCCAATTTATTCGCTTTCACTGCGTCGGCCGACAGTTGTAATGCCGCCAGATCACCATAGGTATCACTACCATGATCGGCAATGAACTTGCTAACAGCACTAAATCCCTTCTCATGCTGCTCGGCTAATACTTGCATCACTTGTTGATATGCAGCTGCCGATGCTTCACTACGTTGTTGCACATAGCTGTTGTAATAACGCCAGCCAAATAACCCAACAAACCCGATCACAACACCAGCAATAATGGACTTACCATTTTCTTGCCACCAGGATTTGATAGCTTCAACTTGTTGTTCTTCTGAATTGTATATGTCCACTATTATTCTCCCAGCTGATCCAGTATCGGTAGCAATGCAGCAACAGCAATCGTTTGCTGTTCTATTTGATCTCGTAAAAATTTAACGGTGACTTTTTGTTCCGCAACTTCCGTTTCACCCAAAATCAATGCGATTCTGGCTGCAACTTTGTCAGCTCGTTTCATCTGCTTTTTAAAATTACCACCACCGCAATGCGTCATTACACGTAACTGCGGACGTTCATTTCGTATGTGCTCAGCCAGCAACAAACCAGCAGATAGAGTCCCCTCACCGGCCATGCAGATATAGACATCAACAGTAGCTGGCAAATTATGGATTTTCTCCAGGGTTTCAAGCATCAGAGTCAAACGTTCCAGACCCATTGCAAAACCCACGGCAGGAGTTGCTTGACCGCCTAGTTGTTCAACCAGACCATCATAACGACCACCACCACAGATAGTCCCCTGTGCACCAAGGCTATCAGTCACCCATTCAAATACGGTATAATTGTAATAGTCTAAGCCACGAACCAAACGCTCATTAACTTGATAAGCAATTCCAGCTGCATCAAGCAACGCTTTTAATCCGCTAAAGTGCGCTTTGGTTTCTTCACCGAAATAATCCGTCAATGTTGGCGCGTGCTGCAAAATTTCTTGCACCTGCGGACTTTTTGTATCCAGTACACGCAGTGGATTAGAGTACATCCGACGTTTACTTTCTTCATCGAGAGCGTCTTTGTGTTGTTCAAGAAATGCAACTAAAGCATCACGATAAGCAGCTCGTTCTGCAGAAGAACCTAATGTATTTAGCTGTAAAGTAGTGAACTGTTCAATACCTAACTCACGCCACAAACGAGCAGTCAGCATGATCAATTCGGCATCGATATCTGGTCCATTCAGACCAAACACTTCCACACCGAACTGATGGAATTGACGATAACGGCCTTTTTGCGGACGTTCATGGCGGAACATTGGCCCTACATACCATAACCGACGTTCCTGATTGTAAACCAAGCCATGTTCGATACAGGCACGAACACAGCCAGCGGTTCCTTCAGGACGCAGAGTCAGACTGTCACCATTACGGTCATTAAACGTGTACATTTCTTTTTCAACTACATCGGTCACTTCACCGATGGCGCGTTGAAATAGATTCGTCACTTCGACAATCGGCATCCGAACTTCAGAATAACCATAAGAAGCAACGACACGTCGTAAAGTTGCTTCGAGCATTTGCCAGACCGGTGTTTGTTCCGGTAGACAATCATTCATTCCACGAATAGCCTGAATTTGTTTAGCCACAATAATTCTCAAACTTCTAATACAAAACTGCCCGCATTATAGGGAGTTTAAAAAGACAGGTACAACCTGCTAACTGAGTAACGAAAAAACGGTCTCTTTGTTACTCGTGATGTTGTTGGATCGGAATACGTTTTCCTTGATCGAGCTGTGATGCTTTGGCTCTAATACGAGCTTCAAGCTGATCAAGAATATTTTCATTATCCAGACGATCAACACGTTCACCGTCTTCATACAAGGCACTCTTGCGATTTGCACCCGCCAGACCTAAATCCGATACCAATGCTTCACCGGGGCCATTCACAACACAGCCAATAATAGAGACATCCATTGGTGTAATAATGTCTTCCAGACGCTCTTCTAAAGCGTTTACTGTGCTGATGACATCAAACTCCTGACGAGAGCAGGTTGGGCAAGCAATAAAATTAATACCACGCGCGCGAATACGTAGAGATTTAAGAATATCAAAGCCGACTTTGATCTCTTCTACCGGATCTGCAGCTAATGACACGCGCAACGTGTCGCCGATACCATCTGCTAACAGCATACCCAAGCCAATTGCTGATTTCACTGCACCAGAGCGGAAACCGCCGGCTTCAGTAATGCCCAGATGTAATGGTTGTTCAATCTGTTTAGCTAAGAGTCGGTAAGCATCGACGGCAAGAAACACATCAGATGCTTTTACACTGACTTTGAATTGGTCGAAGTTGAGTCGATCAAGGATATCAACATGACGCATCGCCGATTCAACCAGTGCTTCCGCAGTTGGTTCACCGTATTTATCCATTAACTCTTTTTCGAGTGAGCCGCCATTCACACCAATTCGGATTGGAATATTCAGATCGCGAGCACAATCGACGACAGAGCGAATACGGTCTTCTTTACCGATATTGCCGGGATTAATACGTAAACAATCAACACCATATTCCGCCACTTTCAGTGCAATACGGTAGTCAAAATGAATATCGGCCACCAACGGAACGGAAACTTGCTGTTTGATCAGCTTAAATGCTTCTGCTGCATCCATAGTGGGTACAGAAACCCGCACAATATCCGCACCAACACGCTGTAGCGCTTGTATTTGCGCTACAGTCGCAGCCACATCAGTGGTCAACGTGTTCGTCATTGATTGCACCGATATCGGCGCATTACCGCCTACCGGTACATTTCCAACCATGATCTGTTTACTGATCCGGCGCTTAATAGGTGAAATGTGCTGACTCATAACTTAATTCTTCAACGGTAACTTATAACGAGCAACCACACCCTGACGAATGTAGGACGACATATCAACAGCCTGCCCATGGAAGTAGACAGAAACTGCTCTTGGAGCACCAATCGTTAAACTAAACGGTTCTTTACCTGACACATTAACTTTATCGCCGGCGTTTTTAGTGCCTTCAAATAAGGACTTTCCTGACGCATCAGTAACTCTTAGCCAACATGACGCTTTGAATTGCAGTTGCAAAGCAATTGAGGCATCAACTGTTGAATCAGCTACAGTTTCAGATTTTGTAGTTTCTGTAGAAGCAACAGTAGCCGAAGATGCAGGGACTATTTTAGTTTGTTCTTGACTGTTTTCTTCAGCCGCAGCATTCGATAAAACCGTTGGTTCTTGACCGTCATTATCTGCGGCAACTGGTAGATCTGTCGATGTTTCAGCCGTATCTTCGGCACTGCTGGTTGCTGTTACAGACGCAGTACTGGTTGTCGCCACTGGATTAGCAGTGGTTGCTTGGGCTGCGCTCGGTTTTGCCGCCAAAACAGCATCGGTTGCTTTTACTACGAGCTGCCCAGCTTCATTGATTGCAGTTGGTACTGGCTCTTCTGCTGGCTGTAACCACCACCATGTTCCACCTAAACCGGCTAAGCCAATAAACAAAACCCAAGAGATGAAACGAACCCGATGTTCACTCGCTTCGCGTTGAGTACGGCCAGAAAAACTATACATTGCACTGTATTGTTGATCGTTCAATCCCAGACGATCATAAGCCGCTAATACCGCTTGCTCATCAGTACCCACAAAACGGGCATACGTTTTCAGATAACCTCTGGTAAAGGTGCTGGCTGTTTTTTGATCAAAACGATCCTCTTCAATATCACGAATCAATGAGATACGTAAGTTAAGACGATGAGCCACATCTTGCTGACTCATACCCCGTCGTTCGCGGGCCGTTTTCA
>JAQUHG010000263.1 GCA_028683735.1 Tolumonas sp.
AGGCCTGTACCAAAGCCAGTTTCGGCTATGACGAAGAAATTCCGGTCATGAATTAACCATCGTTCAGGCAAATTGTTCTGTTTGAGGAAGACATATTGGGTCTCATGCAGACCATTATTGTTAGAAAAATAGATATCTTCAAAAGAGTCCGAAATCGGCATTCCCGCGTCATTCCAGCTTAATTTGGCGTTTTGTAACGAGGCCAGCATGGAAAAATCTCGACTATTTCACAAAAGTTAGATGGATTTTAAGGGAAAGCAGACCAGTTGTTGAGATAAAACAGGTAAACTATGCATAGGTCTTAATAAGTCATATTGGAACTTAAGTTAATGAGAAGAGCTGTTATCACCGGTATCGGTATTGTTTCTAGTCTGGGCAACAACGCAGCAGAAGTGCTGGCATCATTGAAAGCTGGTAAATCAGGTATTTCTTATTCTGAACAATTTGAACAGCAGAATCTGCGTAGCCGTGTATGGGGCAATATCAAGCTAGATGTGGCTGACCTGATTGATCGTAAAGTTTTGCGTTTCATGGGTGATGCTGCAGCATATGCTTATCTGTCTATGCAACAGGCGATTGCCGATGCCAAATTGACTGAAGAAATGGTTTCAAATCCTCGCACTGGTCTGGTTGCTGGCTCAGGTGGCGCGTCTTCTAAAAACCAGATCGAAGCTTGTGACACATTGCGTGAAAAAGGTGTTCGTCGAGTTGGCCCATACATGGTGCCACGGACTATGTCTTCTACTACCTCTGCATGTCTGGCTACGCCATTCAAAATCAAAGGTATCAACTATTCCATCAGTTCTGCCTGTGCGACGTCATCACATTGTATCGGTCATGCACTTGAGCAGATCCAGTTAGGTAAACAAGACATCGTATTCGCCGGTGGTGGTGAAGAGGTGGATTGGACTCTGGCTATGCAGTTTGATGCCATGGGCGCACTGTCTAGCAAATATAACGATACACCGGAAAAAGCATCCCGTACTTATGATGCGGGTCGCGATGGTTTTGTTATCTCTGGCGGCGGCGGTATCGTTGTTGTTGAAGAGTTAGAGCACGCACTAGCGCGTGGCGCACATATCTACGCTGAAATCACTGGCTACGGTGCTACTTCAGATGGTTATGACATGGTTGCGCCATCAGGTGAAGGTGCAGTTCGTTGCATGCAGCAAGCTATGTCAACTGTAGCTGCACCAATCGATTACCTGAATACTCACGGCACTTCTACACCCGTTGGTGATGTGAAAGAGCTGGAAGCTATTCATAACGTATTCGGCGACAAAGCACCTAAGATTTCTGCAACTAAAGCGATGAGTGGTCATGCTCTGGGCGCGGCAGGTGTTCATGAAGCGATCTACAGCTTGCTGATGATGGAAAATGGCTTTATTGCACCAAGCATCAACATTGAAACTTTAGATCCTAAAGCGGAAGGTTTGCCAATCGTTACTGAATATGAAGAAGCAGAACTGAACACTGTGATGTCAAACAGTTTCGGTTTCGGCGGCACCAACGCAACTTTGGTGTTCAGTAAATACAAAGGCTAATGATTTCATTAAGCTAAATGGCATAATAAGGGGCTTATAGCCCCTTTTTCTTTTTCAGGCGACAGATATGAAGATTGTGGTTGATGAAAATATGCCACTGGCCGAAGCGTTATTTGCTGAGTTCGGGGAAGTAGTCCGGGTACAGGGAAGAACGCTCTCGGCTGCTCAATTAATTGATGCGGATGTCCTCTTGGTTCGCTCGATTACTAAAGTGAATGCATCGCTGTTATCGCAAGCTAATAAACTGAAATTCGTTGGTACCGCCACTATCGGCACCGATCATGTTGATAAAACCTATCTGGCAGAAAAGGCGATCCCTTTTTTCAGCGCTCCCGGCTGTAATAAAGTGTCTGTCGGTGAATACGTCATCAGTGCTTTGCTGGTAATGGCTGAAAAATATCAATTTTCGCTGGCTGGGTTGTCATTAGGCATTATTGGCGCCGGGAATACCGGAACCGCGGTCGCTGAACGGGCGGCAGCATTAGGTATTGCGGTGAAACTCTGTGATCCGCCCAAACAGCAAACTGGTGATCCGCGAACGTTTGTTACCTATGATGAAGCATTAGAGTGTGATTTGGTCAGTTTTCATGTGCCGCTGTCACGGCAAGGAGAACATGCCACTTTTCATTTGTTAGATGAAAAATGTATTCAGGCCTTCCGGCCAGAGCAGATCTTAATTAATGCTTGTCGGGGAGAGGTTTGGGATAATCAGGCTATGTTGATGCGTCAGCAATCAGCTTCCCCATTACGATTAGTGATGGATGTTTGGGAAAATGAACCCAATGTTTTGCAAACCTTAGTACCTTATACCGAGATTGCAACGCCACATATTGCTGGTTATAGCTTAGAAGGGAAATATCGTGGCACTTACATGCTATACGAGGCGTTTTGTCAGCATTTCGGCTATGAAATAACAAAACAACTTCAACCCATGTTACCAACTGCAGATATTAATACCTTGTCACTCTGTGCTGATGTGAGTGAATGCATTCTGAAGAAGTTAATTCATCTGGTATATGACGTACGTCGTGATGATGCCATTTTCCGGCACAAAATAACTCAGCCCGGCAGTTTTGATGAAATGCGTAAAGAATATCCTGAACGTCGCGAGTGGAGCTCATTAAAGATCTCTACAGAGAAAAATAATGACCTACTTGCTCAGTTAGGTTTTTGCGTTTCAGGTAATTAAACATATTTTAGGAGAAAGGCAAAATGCCAATCAATGTTGCTGTTGCAGGCAGTGAAGAATTCACCAGTGAAAATTTGCTCGAAGCATTGCAGGAAAAATCATTTTCAGTCGGTCAGCTATATCTCTTAACAGCACTTGATGCTGAGGAACAGGAAGCGGTTCGTTTTAATAATCAGAACATTTATGTGCAAACGTTGGAAGGTTTTGACTGGTCGCAAGTTGAGTTAGTCTTTTTTACCGGTAATGCAGATGAATACGCTGCTGCGTTTTCTGCTGCAGAGCAGGCAAATTGTAAGATTATCGATTTGCGAGCACCTGCATTCAAAGATAACGCTCATGGCCTGAGTCTGTTTACTGCAAATGAAAATATGGAGTCGCCAATTCATATTTCTCCCGATGATTTAACTGTATTGATCGGCCAGATCATTCAGCCTTTTTTTGAAGAAACGGCGATCACCGCGCTTAATATTACTGCATTGGAACCTGTGTCTATTCATGGGAAAAAGGGCACTGAGGTTTTAGCGAAAGAAACCGCTCAGCTCATGAATGGTCGTCCACTGGAAAATACGTTATTTGCGGCGCAGCAAGCGTTCAATATCCTACCCGTGGCGCAAGACAACCACTTAGCCAATGAGTTACAACAACTGTTTCCTAAAGAAAAACTCAATGTGGCCGTAACCTTATTACAAGCACCTGTTTTTTATGGGGCAACTGTGGTCATCGATATCACACTTGAAGATCCATTACCGCGTGAAATGATTACTAAAATGCTATCATCCATCAATAATGTTGAGCTTTCTGATGAGCTATTAACACCAGTGACTCACGGCTCTAATCAAAACCAGATCTTCATGCAACTGACGGCTGCTGAGACTGCGGAAGTACAGGAATTCCGCTTAGTTATGGTAACGGATCTGTTACGTACTGGTCGGGTAAATAATGCAGTATTACTGGCAGAACAATTAGTTACCCCTGTTCTGCAATAACAGACTAATGTGATAATGGCAGCAAGAAGTTGCTGCCATTATGGTAAAGTTTTTTATAGCGTGCTATCCAGAATGGTAATTGCTGGACCTGATAGGCCGGATAATAGATATAAAAGGACGTCGAAATATGGGATTCAAACTATCTCGGTTGGCTCAAGCAATGATGGCAGCCATCTTCTGTTCAACAGCAAGTTTCGCAGCTGAGAAAGCAGATGATTTTTATATTGAGATAAAAGGGCCTGAAAGCAGTGTCCAGCACGTACAACAACCAGTTCAACCTGCGACGCCATCAACAATCAGAAACAGTGTTATTCAGGAACGGGCCCCTCATCCGTATGTGCCAGAAAGTCGTGATAAATCGCTGCTTTCTACAAAAAGCACAATTTATGGCCCCGTGAAAAAAACAGATACTGCTTGGTCAATTGCCAATAGCATTAAAAGACTATATCCAGGCCAGGGCATAACTACTCGTAAAGTAATGCAGGCTTTGTATCGCAAAAACCCTCGTGCATTTGTCAGCGGTCAATTAGATACCTTACTGGCGGGTTC
>JAQUHG010000264.1 GCA_028683735.1 Tolumonas sp.
TGCCGTAGTGTCATGACGGATGAAGCGGCGAATTAGACGTCGGACATGTCGACTGCGTTTGGGTGGTAACTGTTGTTCACTCATCAAATTGATTGGCATCTGTTTATATTGTCGTTATTTTGTAATAAAACTGAAAAATAACCAATAGAAAATGCGAAGTTATTTATATCTTTATATGGCACTGAAAATTATTTCATTTTTACGGATTATTATTTGCAATTACTAGGATTAATAACAGCACAATACTTTGAAATTATTACCATAAACCCAACAGGGAGACACTTACCCCACATTGTGTTAAGCTTCTGTTAATTTCACATGCGTTGCTAGGATTTAATAGACGTTTTAACTAAGCTCACACAAAAAAAGGAAACTTATATGAAAGTTGGATTGATTGGTTTTGGTAAAACAGGCAGAGCTGTCGCATCTGTTTTATTAGAGTCAAAAGAGGTAAACCTTCAGTGGGTGCTCCGTAAATCAACAACACTTGAACACCGCTCTGTACCTGAATTTTTGGGCGTACACTCCGATGAACCAGGATTGATTTACTCTGTGAGTGAATTTAGTGCTGATGAGTTATTGGAAAGGCATCCTGTCGACGTTATTGTCGATTTTTCCTCAGCAGATGGTGTGGATTATTATGCGGAAGCAGCAGCTAAGCGAGGTGTTACAATTATTAGCGCTATTTCTGCTTATCCAAGCGACAAACTAAAAGTTCTTTCTGATATTTCCGACAAGGTGCCTGTGCTTCATTCGCCTAATATTACATTAGGTATTAATTTCTTAATGATTGCGGCTAAAATACTCAAAAATATAGCACCTTATACAGATATCGAAATCATTGAAGAGCATTTCAAAAATAAACCCGAAATTTCCGGCACAGCAAAAAAAATAGCACAAACATTAGATTTACCAGATGATTCCATAAAAACCATCAGAGCTGGCGGTATTATTGGCGTTCATGAAATCATTTTTGGTTTCCCATATCAGGTTGTTAGGCTTCGACATGAATCGATATCGCGTGAAGCTTTTGGTAATGGGATTATATTTGCACTAGAAAATCTAGTTGGAAAAAATAACGGACTTTACACAATGGAAGACTTGCTGTTGCCATTTTTTCACCTAAATTCTCCGGAGCAAGAATACATTGAGAACAACACAAAACCATGGTGGAAATTTTGGTAATTCATTACCAATTAATTATTCTATCTGTAGTTCAGGTTTGTGTTAAAGAGGCATTTTAAATAGGCTGAGATAATTATAGTTCGCATTGATGCTTCTTTGTTTTTTCATTTGGAGTATTCCTGTTTTCAATAGAAATACTCCTTTATTTTTTGCTTTGATGCAGACGTTAGCAACCACATCCGCCAGCGAACATGAACTAAATCGTTACTTGTGGATCAGCAAAGTATCAATAAAAGTAAAAGATTTATTTTGGCGGCGGAATACCACAATGCGAACTAAACTGAAATTGAGCATAAGCCGATGACAAACGCATAAATCACTCGCTTTGATTCTCTATTGGCTGGAGGTATTAATGCAATATTTCAGCTGGTTACCATCCGAAGGGGAACATATGGTGTTTGTCTTGTTCCTTTCCTTTCTCATTGGTCTGGAGCGAGAAGAACGTAAATCTGATGGAAGTTATGTATTCGGTGGCGTTCGTGTATTTCCACTAATCGGACTGATCGGTTATACGCTGGCAGTTCTTTCTGCTGGTGAGCTGTTGCCGCAAGTATTGGGGTTTGCCGTCATCTCTGGATTTCTTTGGATATCTTATTGGCACAAACTCTCGGGCACTGGAGGGTCAGGGCTTGCCTCTGAGATGTCTGGCTTGGTGACCTATTTGGTCGGGGTGCTTATCTATCATGAGATGTTATGGGTTGCGACAACATTAACAGTAGCCAGCGTTTTATTACTTGAACTCAAAACGCATCTGGAAGCATTAGCTCGGCGAATTGAAACAACCGACATCCTTAATTTTGCCAAGTTTTTGCTACTGTCAGGAGTCATTTTACCGTTATTGCCTGATACCCCATTCAGCGAATACCAAATTAACCCATTTAAAATCTGGTTGGTTGTAGTCGCGGTCAGCGCTGTATCGTATGGTAGTTATGTGTTGCAACGACTCACCAAAGGTCAGGGTGGCGTTATTCTTGCTGCGATATTAGGTGGCGCTTATTCATCGACAGTAACCACAGTGGTATTGGCCCGTCGTTCAAAAAAGGAAGGGCAGGATCACCTCTTTTCGGGCGGTATTTTACTCGCGTCAGGTGTGATGTACTTACGTCTTATCATTTTACTGGCTTTGTTCAATCAAGAATTGATGAAGCAGTTAGCACCGGCATTTCTGATTTTGGCGATGGTGGCGATAACTATCGGTTGGTTGTGGTCGCGGCAAGGTGATGTCATCGTTTTGAAAACCAGCGATATGTTCGAGACGAAGAATCCGCTGGAAATCAGTGCTGCATTGCTATTCGCCGTATTATTCGTCGCTATGCTGGTAGCCACACATCTGGCAATCAAGTATTTAGGCCAGTATGGTGTCTATACGCTTGCTTCCGTAATGGGGGTGACCGACGTCGATCCCTTTATCATGGGAATGGCTCAAGCTGACACGGCGTTAACACCTTTACATGTGGCCGCGTCCGGGATTTTAGTCGCAGCATCAAGCAATAATGTGGCTAAGGGTATTTACGCATACACTTTATCGTCTCGGCGCGCTGGCATACAAAGCCTAATCTTTCTGGTGTGTTTGGCTGTTTGCGGGTTGCTACCTATGTTTATGCTTGGGTAAAAATAACTGCATAATAAGGTTACTTATGAAATTTAATACCGTGTTTTCAACAACCCTATTCTGTGGATTGATCATGTTTGCTGGTTTGCCCATTGCTTTTGCGACCGAGACTAGCCGACAGGCTGAAGTGAGGGACAAGGGAGCGGTGATCATGCCGTTCCAGTTAAAAACGACTACGCACTTTTTCGCCAAAAAACAGGATGGAGGAATACAGCAGGTTGTAGCTAAAGATCCCCACGACAACACTCAGATCCGTTTGATTCGTGAGCACTTACAAAAAATTACTCAGCAATTTAGGCATCAGGATTTTTCCGATCCAGCGACGATCCATGGGGCATCGATGCCCGGACTCAGAGAGCTGCAGAAAGCCAAATCGGGTGAAATTAATATCACTTATCAAGACCTGCCTAGTGGGGGGCAAATTCGATATTCAACGGAAAATAAAAAATTGATAAAAGCGCTACACCGGTGGTTTGATGCTCAAATGTCAGATCATGGCGCAGACGCCAAAGAGGGCTCAATGCAACACGATATGATGAAACATCATTAAACCTTTATCCTTAAGCCTTAAGCCTTAAGCTTAGGCTGTAACGGTTGATTGAAAACCAGGGCGTTATCACTATGTCAAACAACACCAAAATCCCTCCTTGCATATTAACTGCGTGGCGTGAAAATGAAGATGAACTGAAGAATTGGTTGATAAGTAACGTGTCTGATAGAGAGCGAGCAGCCGATCCGTTACATGATATTTTCATTAAAGCGATTTCGCAGGGAAATGCATTCTGTAATATTCGCAACCCTCGGGCCTGGCTGTTTCAGGTTGCGCGCAATTACCTGATCGATGCATACCGAAAAGATAAAAAGCTACTTCCGTTGCCGGATGATCTTGATGTCGAAAATGATACGGATGTTATGGCGACAATTGATAAATTAACGCAATGTTTACCTCGAGTACTCAGTGAACTCACGCCTGATGACCGTGATATTCTGCGGCAATGTGATATTGAAAATATGACCCTACAACATTATGCCGACTCTAATCATCTCACCTTAGCGGCCACGAAATCACGAATTCAACGAGCCAGAAAACGGTTACGGGAAAACATGATCCAAAAATGTCAGGTTGTGCTTGATGATGATGGTTCAGTCTGCTGTTTTACCCCGCGAGAGTAATGATTCCATTTAATAAAAGAATATTTTTTGCCAATGTACCTGCATCTTTTTTAGATCGTCATCGTCTTCTTGTTAAGAGCAATAGAATTATGTGCGTACGAGAAAAAGATGAATGCCGTTATATACGTAAGAACATTTTCACAAAAACAACCGCTGCCATTTTTGTTGATCGCTGGTGCGATCTGGTTTGGATTGTATCTGCTGTTGATCCCCCTATCTGAGTCTTTGGTTGCTGCGTTACCCGTTGATAGAAACAGTCATTTGGGGGGCGCACTCCAATTCTTCTTT
>JAQUHG010000265.1 GCA_028683735.1 Tolumonas sp.
CCATCCAGATTGTTTTCTAAATCACGGATCACCTGACCGATGCGAATATCTTGCGGTAAACGGGCCAGCGTGATGCCACCATTTTTTCCGCGCACCGAACTGAGATAACCCAGACTGACCAACTGCACCACGACCTTCACCATATGGTTACGCGAGATGTCGTAGTAGTTGCTGATCTCAACCACGCTACTTCGAGCACCGGGCGGCAGACACGCCATAAACATCAGGGCGCGCAAACCGTAATCAGTATAAGTGGTTAGTTTCATCTCATTTACTCATCAAAATTAACACTCAAAATATATCACAACCCAGCTCAGTGCGGCGCGGTATCCGCAGAAAATGGATATTTCCAATGCATATTTTATGTGCGAATGGCGTCAGGCTTCGTCATAGCAGCGTTACTCCTGCCAGCACCAAATAGCGCGAGACTTTTGCGATAGTCACTAACAGCAGAAATGGCAGGAAAGGCTCGCGCAAGACACCCGCAATGACGGTCAGCGGATCACCAATAATGGGCACCCAGCTCAATAACAGCGACCACTTGCCATATTTAAGATACCAGCGGCTGGCTTTGTCCAGCTGCTCTGGTTTAACGGGAAACCAACGCCGCTGCTGGAAATGCTGCAGATACTTACCTAAATACCAGTTCAGTAATGAACCGAGAACATTCCCGACGCTGGCAACCGTCAGTAATAACCCAACTGGGTAGTTATGACTCAGTAACAAACCCACCAAAACTGCTTCTGATTGTAAAGGTAAAATAGAAGCGGAAAGCAGGGCTATGAGAAATAACCCGCCATAAACGGATAAATCAATCATTCAGCCGTCAGCCACTGATGCATCACATAGGTGTCAACATAACCGTGTTGCTTGTGTCGATAGGCTTTCGGCACGGTGCCGATAATATTAAAACCCGCTTTCTGCCAGAGTTTGACGGCGACGGTATTTGTTGAAACCACCGAGTTGAATTGCATCGCCTGAAAACCGAGTTCTACCGCACGTTGCTTGGAATGCTCGCATAACTGAGCTGCAATACCTCGCCCACGAAATTGCGGGTTAACCATATAACCACAGTTACAGACATGATCACCGGGGCCAGCGGCATTGGGTTTGATGTAATAAGAACCGGCAATCTGTTCATCAATCATAAAAACATAGGTTTCAGCCGGCAGGTCAAGCCAGATCTGTGCTGCCTGCGCTTCGGTCAGAGAAGACGAAAATGCATAAGTTTCTTCCGCATCAATTATGGTTTTAAAGGTTGGCCAGAACTGAGGAAAGTCTTGTTGAGTCATAAGTCTGATGGTCATTGGCGCTCCGCTTCTACTAAATCTGCAACTTGTTGCCGAATCTCCGGGCTCTTGATATGGATCATGCGCCATGGCTGCATATAACCCACAGACGGGGCAAAATGGGCAGCATGGAACAGGCGATCCATTAAACCTTCGGGTAGTTTTTCTTGTGTGAATTCGCGGATATCCCGACGTTCATAAATGGCCTGATAAACACCATCAATCTTTTCCTGACTAAAACGATGATCCATAAATTACTCGTGTGCTAAAAAATTAAATTGAACGTAATGGAATAAGCCAGTCGAAACAAGGTGTTCTTTTTCAATAACTCAGATCGCCTAGGCAAGTTATCTTATCTTCATTACCTGCTAACCTCTTACCGCTGGTTTTATATCGTGATATACCATTTACCGAATCAGGTAGAGATTAATTATCGATGTCATAAGGAATTACCATGAAATTAGCCATCATCAGCGGCGGGTCTAAGGGGCTGGGTCACGCGATAGCCGAAAAACTTATTGTGGCTGGTTATCAGGTAGTGGAGTTTTCACGCAGCGCGCCGCACGCGTATTCCATCAAACTGGATTTTTCCGCACCAGATCTCATGTTGCCGGCACTGTCGGCAAATTTGGAAACCTTGGCAGCAAAACAATGGGATGAAATTGTCGTGGTTAGTAATGCCGCTTCACTGAGCCCGATCGGGCCAACCTCGAAGAAAAATTCGATGGCGGTTTTAGCGAATATTAATATCAATTTCACCAGTGCCATTTTGTTCATGAGTGAAGTGATAAAACATTTCCAATCACATCCATGTCGGAAAGTATTAGCCAGTATTTCATCCGGTGCGGCTTTAAAAGCCTATTCCGGTTGGTCGCTGTATTGTTCCGCTAAAGCGGGGCTGGAAAGTTATGTGCGCACTGTAGCGGTGGAGCAGGAGACTGAGACATCGCCGTTTGTGATGCTGAATATTGATCCCGGTGTGATGGATACCGACATGCAGTCGTTGATCCGCAGTTCACATAAAGACGATTTTCCGGCGGTGGATTATTTCATTCATCGGAAGGAATCGGGTGAGTTAAGAACGCCCGATCAGGTTGCTATTGGTGTGGTAAAAATATTACATTCTGATGCAACGAGCGGCACGCGGATTGCCGTATTTAGCTGAGTTAATGAGCCATGCAGCAATCAAACAGCAAATATGTCATTTATCGGCATGTGATCACCGGGGCATATCAGGTTTTTGAAACCAACCATAAAAAAGAAGCGATCCGGTTTATCAAATCGATCCGTTATCACATCATCAAAAAACCGCCGTTAGATTCTGGCTATTATCTGGTCATCAAACGACAAGTCCGCATTCAAAACAATGAATTACTGAACTGGGTTAAAGAGCAAAAGCAGGCACAGACTTTTACGCTGGAAGAGCAGAAAAAAATCGGGGCACTTGCGTTTGGATTATTGTGTGTCGTTATCGTGGTGGGATTTGTGATTATTCGATGATATCGGTGCGGTGACCGATATCATCGGTCTGCATTAACTGAATATACGGTGTGCCCAAGTCGTTAAACCTGAGGCCACACTCCCAAATAGATCACCAAATACAATTCTTGCGTCTGGGTAGGCGGCACGAATATACGCATCAACGATAGGCGAGCGCGCAGTACCACCGGTTACGTAGATAACATCGGGGGCAACCTGGGCTTGCTGTTCCACTTCCTTCATCAAACTGATGAATTTATTCAGCTCATTACTGATCGCAGTCTGTAGTTGCTCGCGATTGATGTCGGTGCGTAAACCTGCTTCGAGATAAGCCATATCAACGGAAGTTACTTCAGTGGATGATAAGGCAATTTTTGCGGCTTCCGCACTCTGGCTGATGTGGTAACTGAGCATACTTTCATAGATATGCAGCAGGCGATCGAGCACAGTATCAGGGCGCGCGTCGCGTAACAGCTTATGAATTTCACGGCCATTCACGGCAGAATAGAAAGTGGTTTGTGCATCGACGTTGTTAATACAAACCGCATTCCAGAAGATATTCGCTGGTGTAGGCAAACCGGTTTTCAGCAGTTCATCTTTGCCAAACAACGGCGCTAATTGCCGAAACGCAAGTTTGATATCCAGATCGAGACCACCGATACGGTCGCCGGAATAACCTAAGATCGATTCGTTGCGGTCGGTCAGTTCACGATAGGCCGGGCCAACTTTGATCATGGAACAGTCAGTCGTACCACCGCCGATGTCGACGATCAGCGCAGTCAGGTTTTCATTCAGCGAACGTTCATAATCCAGTGCCGCAGCAATTGGTTCAAACTGAAATTCGATGCGTTTAAAACCGGCATCAGTGGCGGCGGAAGTCAGCACTTGTACCGCCTGCTGATTGCCTTGTTCACCTTGCGTACCATGAAATTTAACCGGTTTACCGATCACGATCGATTCAATCGGTTGCGCCGTCTGTGCTTCGCCCAAGCGTTTGATATTGCTCATCATCAGACGAACAATTTTTTCATAGGTTAGCAACTGCTGTGGTTTGAGACGCGCACCTAAGAACGATTTAGGCGATTTTACGAAGAAACCATCTTCCGGTGATTCCAGAAATTTGGTGATCGCATCGTTACCGAAGATCTTCTCACCATCACCACTCATTGCGTGGGCCAGTGTTTGATCTTGTGGGCGCAATTGCATGAATTGTTGCGATTTACCGATATACACCGTCGAGGAGATAAAGCGGCTGCCGTTATCCAGTGTTAGCAGTTTAGGCTGGTTGTTTTCCCAGATACCTAATGCTGAGTTTGATGTTCCAAAATCCAGGCCAGCGTACATAGCAATCATCCTCGTTTATCGCGGCCGGCGAAATTACCACAACCTTTCGGCTATCACCAGAAACAATCGCGTAACTGACAACGCTTAACCGGCGATAGATGATTCCGTAATGGTTTTGCGCGCGATGATTCGGGC
>JAQUHG010000266.1 GCA_028683735.1 Tolumonas sp.
AAAGCCGCTATATTTAACGCCACGTTGGCCGCACCGCCCGGACGATCTTCATTTTTTTCGACCTTCACCACCGGCACCGGTGCTACCGGTGAAATACGGCGCGTCGGGCCGCTCCAATAGCGATCCAACATAATATCGCCCACCACTAACACGCGGGCAGCAGAAAAATCAGGTAAGGTAATGCGCATAGTCATAGTGTTCACTCGATACTGACTTGAATGCGGCGAAGTTTATCACAGCCCAAACAGCTATTCGCCACCCAGACCGCCATTTGCTAAACTGATGGGGTTTTTATCTTCTTTTAACCTAGACCCAAAGTAATTGGTGTTGCAACAAGGCGACAAGTGAACGAGTGCCCATGAGCATAAAGATGCTATGTGATTGGGGCGAATGAACGCCGTCAACGACGCTGCAATGTCCAGTACGAAGGGGATATTCACTGGTCATCTGCTATGCGAGCGACACCATTACCCGACGCAGCCCCACGTCTGACGGCTGCTCTGTTTCATCCACGCTACTGGCCGCAATGGTTCAGCCAAGCGGTGCTGTGGTTGATCGTGCAACTACCCTATCCAGTGCTTATGCAACTGGGTGCCGCATTAGGCTGGTTATCTATGCAGATCCTGCCACGCCGGGTTTTGATTGCCCGTAAAAACCTGCAACTCGCTTTTCCCGAATGGGATGAGGCGACACGCGAGCAACAAATCCGTGAGAATTTTGCCAACGTGGGTCGTGGTATTTTTGAGACGGGTATGGCTTGGTTTTGGCCTGATCGTCGGATCCGCAAGATCATGCAGGTGGTTGGTGCCGAACATGTCGAACAAGCCGTGGCGAATGGTCAGGGTATGTTGCTGTTATCAGCCCACTTCATGACGTTGGAACTGAATGCCCGGATGTTTGGAATGTTGCGCCCGGGTGTTGGCGTCTATCGGCCAAACAAAAATCCGGTGCTGGAATATGCGCAATACACCGGTCGCTGTAAAAGTAACAAATATCTGGTAAACCGACTTGATGTCAAAGGCATGATTAAAGCCTTGCGCCAAGGCGAAGCGCTTTGGTATGCCCCCGATCATGATTATGGTCACCATGCCAGCGTGTTTGTGCCCTTCCTGGGTGTCAGTGATGCAGCCACGATCACCGGTACATCAACACTGGCGCGGGTAAAAAATACGGTAGTTCTGCCCTGCTACAATATTCGTCTGCCCAAAGGCGGTTATCAGTTGATCATTGAAGCGCCCCTGCAGGGTTACCCGACCGGCAACGATATCGCCGATGCCACCCGCAGTAATCAAGTGCTGGAAACCGCGGTGCGCAAAGCTCCGGCGCAATATATGTGGTTACACCGTCGCTTTAAATCTCGCCCCGATGGCACACAGTTCTTGTATAAACCCGGCGAAGAACGCTGATCCATCAGGCTCTACATTTAGTTACAAAACCATGCTTTAACTAGGGCTATACTACAGCGCCTCAAAAGGCGCTGTTTTTCTGGTTTATTATTCATTCGGGATCTTCACATGAAAAAAAATCTGCTTTGCGCTGCTATGTTGTTTGCCTCCTGTTCTGCTTTCGCGGCCGAACAGCACGTTCACTGGGATTACAGTGGTGATAAAGGGCCGGAAAACTGGGCTAAATTGACCCCGGAATTTGGTGCCTGTGCGGGTAAAAACCAGACTCCGGTTAACCTGACGGGTTTCATCAAAGCTGACCTGAAACCCCTGAAATTTAACTACAAAGTGGGTGGCAGCCAGATCCTGAATAACGGCCATACCGTTCAGGTCGTTTACGATGCGGGCAGCAATGTAGTGATCGATGGTGTCGAATATGAACTGAAGCAATTCCACTTCCATGCCCCGAGTGAAAATGAAATCAAAGGTGAATCTTATCCACTGGAAGGCCATTTCGTGCACGCCGATAAAAACGGTAATCTGGCCGTTGTCGCGGTAATGTTCAAAGAAGGCAAAGCGAACCCAGTGTTAGAAACTTTGTGGGCCCATTTGCCGGCTCAAGAAGGCGATAAAATCGCGCTGACGCCAGCTCATAACGCGTTGGATCTGCTGCCAAAAAATCATGCTTACTACCGTTTCAGCGGTTCACTGACCACCCCGCCTTGCACCGAAGGCGTTCGCTGGATCGTGATGAAAAAACCAGTATTTGTGTCTAAAGCACAAATTGATGCGTTCAAAAAAGTGATGGGCCACGACAACAATCGCCCACTACAAGCGGTGAATGCCCGCGAAATTCTCGAGTAAATTCGCATAAGCCTCTTCCTGTTTGGGGAGAGGCTTCCCTTGTAAATATCCCTGTTTTTTGCACTTTGATTTTTATGGGCTTGCCGAGTATGGTGAGCAACATCAGCAACAAATCAGGAACCAGCCATCATGTTTTATCATCAATATTACCCTATCGATGTCGTGAACGGCCCTGGTACGCGCTGCACATTATTTGTTTCTGGCTGCGAACATCAATGCCGTGGCTGCTACAACCAATCTACCTGGCGCGTCGATTCCGGCCATCTGTTTACCGCCGAAATGGCCGATCGCATCATCGCCGATCTGAATGACGAGGCCATTAAACGTCGCGGACTGACGCTGTCCGGTGGCGATCCACTGCATCCGGCGAATCAGGCTGAGGTACTGGCGCTGGTGCAACGAGTCCGCGCCGAATGTCCGGGCAAAGATATCTGGATGTGGACGGGTTATCTGTTAGCGGAATTATCACCGCGTCAGCAAGAAATCGTGGCACTGATCGACGTGCTGATTGATGGCAAATTTGAGCAAGCGTTAGCTGACCCTTCCTTAGTCTGGCGTGGCAGTAGCAATCAAATTGTGCATTACTTACGACCAGAACAAGACCGCGTGTAACTGCGCAACAAAACCTTTTATTTCTTCAGGTTGTTTTGATACAAAAACAGCCTGTTTTCTCCTATTTTTTACTGTGTTTTTTCAACTTTTTTTTGCATGAATAGCAACAATACCTGCCGGTATCTGACTTTTTATTCATACTTAACTCATAGTCAATCAAACCACCTCTTTTGAGTCTTACTACTGTCGTAAAAAAAGGTTTATCCCTCAGACATTACGCATAAAATACGCCGCGATCAGATGGGCGCAATAGGGATACTGCCATGCTGCTGACACGAACGCGCCTGATACTACTATGTGATTATTGTTAATTTCACCTAAGGAACCGCCATGGCAAACTGGTCTACCACAGACGCCCTAAAAATGTATAACGTTCCCTACTGGGGTGCCGGTTTTTTCCATATCGACGAGCAGGGTCGAGTAATGGTGACGCCAGACAAAACCCGTCTGGACTGCAAGATTGCGCTGGTCGATATCATTGAACAACTGCGCGAACAAGGTTACGCCACGCCGGTCTTGTTACGCTTCCCGGATATCATCAAAACCCGTATCAATGCGCTGTTTGGCGCCTTCGAACAGGCGATCCAAAGCTACGGCTACAAAGGCCGTTACCAGTGCGTTTATCCGATCAAAGTAAACCAGCAAAATCAGGTGATCGAATCAGTCACCCGCGCGTTTGCCGATAAACCGGCGCTGGGTCTGGAAGCCGGTTCAAAGCCAGAATTATTGGCGGTGTTGTCACATCACCATGACCAAGGTTCCGTGATCGTCTGTAACGGTTATAAAGACCGCGAATATGTACGGCATGCACTGCTGGGTTCACTGCTCGGCCATCATGTTTATATCGTGGTGGAAAAACCGTCAGAGCTGGAACTGATCCTCGATGAAGCCGCGCGGCTGAATATCACACCACGCATTGGTGTGCGCGCCCGTTTGGCAGCGCAAGGCTCGGGTAAATGGCAATCCAGCGGTGGGGCAAAATCCAAATTTGGTCTGAATGCGGCACAAATTCTGCGTCTGGTCGAACGTCTACGCGAAGCCGGTAAGCTCGATTGTCTGCAGTTAGTGCATTTCCACTTAGGTTCTCAGATCGCCAATATCCGCGATATTCAGGGCGGTATTCGCGAATGCGGTCGTTTCTATGCAGAATTGCGTCAACTGGGCGCCAATATTGAAGTAGTTGACGTCGGCGGTGGTCTGGGTGTCGATTACGAAGGCTCCCGTTCGCAAAGCCATTGCTCGGCGAACTACAACCTGCGCGAATATGCCAATAACGTCGTCTGGGGCATCGGTGATGTGTGCGAAGAGTTCGGTCTGCCGCACCCGATGATCATCAGCGAGTCCGGCCGCGCGATTACCGCGCATCATGCCGTGTTGATC
>JAQUHG010000267.1 GCA_028683735.1 Tolumonas sp.
ATAAATTGTGGTTTAACGGCCAACACGATCACATCGGCATTTTTTACTGCAGCAACATTGTCATTGCTGCCAGTGATACCAAATTCTTTACCCAGCTCTTGTGCTTTCAGGGCATCAATATCTGTGGCATGGATTTTACTACCAGGAAAACCAGCATTAATTAATCCGCTGATCAGGCTGCGGGCCATATTACCGGCACCAATAAACGCAATATTTCTTTGTTCCATGATTCCTACTTATATTCTCGGCTTCCGAAGATCGCTGTACCAATCCGCACCATGGTGCTGCCGCAACTGATGGCCAGTGGCATGTCATCGGTCATGCCCATGGATAACGTATCTACAGATGGATATTGGGATTTTAATTGGTTAAATAGTTGTTGCATATGCAGAAAGTTATCACGAACTACGTTCATGTCATCGGTATTTTCAGCAATTGTCATTAACCCGCGTAGTTTTAAGCGTGGGAATTGGCTAATTATGCCAGCCAGGCCAAAAACTTCATCAGCATTAATACCCGATTTGGTCTGTTCTCCGCTAATATTAATCTGAAGGCAGACATTTAGTGCCGGGAGATGGGCTGGTCGTTGCTCATTCAGTCGTTGGGCTATTTTTTCACGGTCAACGCTATGTACCCAGTCAAAGTGTTCAGCGACAGGTTTGGTTTTATTCGATTGCAACGGGCCGATGAAATGCCATTCGATATCGGCATAATCGGGATTAGTTTGTAACAGTTGGATTTTTGGGATCGCTTCCTGAACATAAGATTCACCAAATTGCCGTTGACCGGCTTGATAGGCGGCATATATCGCCTCTATCGGTTTGGTTTTACTAACAGCCAGCAACTGCACGTCATCCGGTGCGCGGCCGGCCTGATGGGTGAGTGAAGCGATCTGATCTTTTATGGCGAGCAAGCGCGATGCTATGTCATTCATTGGTTCAGTTTTTGTTGGGAGTGGGATAAATAATGGATATAACAGAATTATTGGCCTTTAGTGTAAAGCATAACGCATCAGATCTGCATCTTTCTGCAGGGCAACCCCCGATCATTCGTGTTGATGGTGATATCCGTCGTATTAATTTACCGCCACTGGAGCATCGTCAGGTGCACAGTCTGGTGTACGACATCATGAATGACCATCAGCGGAAGGTATTTGAAGAAGATCTGGAGGTCGACTTCTCGTTTGAGATCCCGAATCTGGCTCGCTTCCGTGTGAATGCGTTTAATCAAAGCCGTGGTGTGGCTGCGGTGTTCCGTACCATTCCAAGTAAAGTTTTGACATTGGATGATCTGGGCGCACCGCCGATCTTCCAAACCATTGCGGAAAACCCGAGAGGGTTGGTACTGGTTACCGGACCAACCGGTTCGGGTAAATCAACCACCCTGGCGGCGATGGTGGATTATATTAACGAAACACATAACCACCACATCATTACCATTGAAGACCCTATCGAATTTGTTCATCAGAGTAAGTCCTGTCTGGTGAACCAGCGTGAAGTTTATCGTGATACCAAGAGTTTTAATGCCGCGTTACGTTCTGCCTTGCGTGAAGATCCGGACATTATTCTGGTGGGTGAAATGCGTGATTTGGAAACCATTCGTTTGGCGTTAACGGCGGCAGAAACCGGGCATTTGGTGTTCGGGACTCTGCATACTACCTCAGCGGCCAAAACAATCGACCGTATTATCGACGTATTCCCCGGTGCTGAAAAAGACATGGTTCGTTCGATGTTGTCAGAATCAATGCGTGCCGTGATCTCTCAGACCTTGTTGAAGAAAAATGGTGGTGGTCGTATTGCCGCGCATGAAATCATGATCGGTATTCCCGCTATTCGTAACTTGATCCGTGAGGATAAAGTCGCACAAATGTATTCAGTCATTCAGACGGGGATGGTGCATGGAATGCAAACCATGGACTATTGTTTAAAAGGGCTCGTTGCCCGAGGTTTGATTTCTGTTCATGATGCAAAAGCCAAGGCAGTTGATCCCAACTCAATAGTGTGAGGATAAGGCTATGGAATTGGCTAATTTATTACGTACTTTAGTGGATGAAAAAGGCTCAGACTTATTTATCTCTGTAGGTATTCAGCCGTCGATTAAAGTGAACGGTAAACTGCGTCGTCTGGGTGACACCCTACTGGACGAACATGACGTGCTGCATATGGTGCGTCAAACAATGACCGAAGATCGCTATCAGGTTTATGTGGAAAGCAGGGAGGCAAATTTTGCTATTAACTGCCCAGGCATAGGCCGGTTTCGTGTCAGTGCTTTTTGGCAACAGGATTTTCCCGGTTGTTCCATTCGTCGCATTGAGACGGTGATCCCAACCTGTGAAGAGTTGTTTTTGCCGTTGTCGATTAAAGAGTTGGCGATGGCAAAACGTGGTTTGATTTTATTCGTCGGTGCAACCGGTGCGGGTAAATCAACGACACAGGCAGCGATGATTGGTTATCGTAACCGTCATGCTAACGATCACATTCTGACCATTGAAGATCCGGTGGAATTTGTGCACCAGCACGATCGTTGTTTGATCACGCAGCGTGAAGTCGGTTCGGATACGCTTTCTTTTGACGATGGTTTGAAAAGTGCTTTGCGTCAGGCTCCTGACGTTATTCTGATCGGTGAAATTCGTTCAGAAGAAACGATGGAATTTGCGTTATCGTTTGCCGAAACCGGGCATCTTTGTATGGCCACATTGCATGCAAATAATGCGAACCAGGCCATCGAACGTATTTTGCACTTGGTGCCACCATCAAAACATCGTCTGTTGATGTACGATTTGGCGTTTAACTTAAAAGCGATTGTCGCGCAGCAATTGGTGCCCACGCTGGATGGTACTGGCCGTCGTGCCGCGTTTGAAGTGATGCTCAATTCACCGTTAATCAGTGATATTTTGCGAAAAGGCGAAGTTCATCGGTTAAAAGAAACCATTTCGCGTTCACGTGAACTCGGTATGACGACTTTTGACCAATCCTTGCTGGAACTGTATAAACAAGGCGTGATCGGGTTTGATGAAGCACTGGCGTTTGCTGATTCCAGTAATGAAATGCGCGTCATGATCAAGCTGGCTGCAGGCGGTAAATTTGATTCTGGTATGATGGATAATATTACGGTCTCATAAGGCTTCACTGCCACAATAAGAGGATGAACGTGGTAACATGTTGATAACAAGTTACTACTTCATCCTTTTTTGTTGAGGTTTTTATGCTGGCTGTGCTTTCTCCCGCCAAATCGTTAGATTATGAATCTCCGCTCACTACCTCGCGTTTTTCTGATCCGCAGTTAATGCATGAATCAGCGCTGCTGATTGAGCAATTACGACTGTTTACGCCGGCAGATATTGCTTCATTGATGAGTTTAAGTGACAAACTGGCGGGCTTAAATGTCGCACGTTATGCACAGTGGCAGCCGGTTGCGACTCCAGACAATTCTCGCCCTGCGCTGCTTGCTTTTAACGGTGATGTTTATTCTGGCTTAGCGGCACAAGATTTTAATGATGTGGATTTGGATATAGCGCAGCAGCATATTCGCATTCTTTCCGGTTTGTATGGTTTGTTACGGCCACTGGATTTATTGCAACCTTACCGGTTGGAAATGGGTACGAAACTAAGCAATTCTCGTGGTAAAGATCTGTATGCTTTTTGGGGCGATATTATTACCGATCAGCTGAACCGAGCATTACAAGAGCAGGGCGATGATGTGCTGCTAAATCTGGCGTCGGATGAATATTTTAAATCGGTGCGCGTAAAACAACTGGCGGGGCGGGTGATCACGCCGGTTTTTCAGGATGAGAAAAATGGTAAATACAAGATCATTAGTTTTTATGCGAAAAAAGCACGTGGATTGATGGCGCGTTATTTAGTCAAAGAGCGCATCACTAAACCGGAAAAATTGCTGGATTTTACTGTTGCCGGCTATGGTTATTGTCCGGAGTTATCAACAGAAAACAAGTTGGTGTTTCGTCGACCAGAAGCAGCAGCGGAGTAAATTAAGGCGGGCACAATTAGATTTTTCCGCCTACAGTCAGGCGCAGGCGGAAAATAAAGAGGCAGGTTATTTAGCTGGTGTTGATTTTTTCTCAGCTTCGGCCGCTTTCTGAGCGTGTTTTTTAGCCCAGTCAGGTTTGCCTTTGTTCTTGCTGACACGATGACGGATTTTCTCTTTCGGTTTTTTCTCGTCTTTCTTGTCGTCTTCTTTTTTCTCTTTGCGCTTACCGGCTGGTTTGCTGACCTTATGTT
>JAQUHG010000268.1 GCA_028683735.1 Tolumonas sp.
AAAAAGTAGCGGTTAGCGAAGAACTGAATGCAGTAACTGAATTCATTCACTTTGCTTGTACTTCCGAAGACATCAACAACAACTCACACGGTCTGATGTTAAAAGCGGCCCGTGAAGAAGTGATTGCCCCGTACTGTGAAAAACTGATCGCTGCGATCAAAGATTTGGCACACAAATATCGTGATATGCCAATGCTGTCGCGTACCCACGGTCAGCCAGCGTCACCAACCACTCTGGGTAAAGAGATGGCTAACGTGGCTTACCGTCTGGAACGTCAGTACAAACAGATCATGGCAGTTGAGTTCCTCGGCAAGATCAATGGTGCAGTTGGTAACTACAACGCCCACATCAGTGCTTACCCGGAAGTCGATTGGCACGCGTTTGCGGAACAATTCGTAACTGGTCTGGGCCTGACCTGGAACCCGTACACCACACAGATCGAGCCACACGATTACATCGCCGAACTGTTTGATGCAATTGCCCGCTTTAACACCATCCTGATCGACTTCGATCGTGATATCTGGGGTTACATCTGCCTGGGTCACTTCAAACAACGCACCATTGCTGGCGAAATTGGTTCTTCAACCATGCCGCATAAAGTTAACCCGATTGATTTCGAAAACTCCGAAGGCAATTTAGGTTTAGCCAACGCGTTGTTCGGTCATCTGGCGGCAAAACTGCCCATTTCTCGTTGGCAGCGTGACCTGACTGACTCAACCGTATTGCGTAACTTAGGTGTTGCGGTTGGTTACTCGCTGATCGCTTATCAGGCGGCGCTGAAAGGTATCTCCAAACTGGAAGCCAACGAAGCGAACATGGCGGCCGATCTGGACAGCAACTGGGAAGTGTTGGCTGAGCCAATTCAGACTGTGATGCGTCGCTACGGCATCGAAAAGCCGTATGAGAAGCTGAAAGAGCTGACCCGTGGCCGTCGTGTCGACGCTGCTGGTATGCGCGAATTCATCGACACGCTGGCCCTGCCAGATGACGTGAAAGCGGAACTGAAGAAACTGACCCCAGCGAACTACATTGGTCGCGCGGTGGCCCTAGTTGATGAACTAAAATAAGGCTGATGAACTGAAATAAGCATCATCAATTCGATGAGATAGAAAAAAGGCATGCTCACGCATGCCTTTTTTATTCCTGCAGAAAACTTACATCCGCCGCATATTGATATTCATGATCTGAATCCGATACGCAATCTGGCGCGGTGTCATGCCTAATAAACGCGCAGCTTTGGCTTGCACCCAACCACAACGTTCTAGAGCAGCAATCAGGCGCTGACGTTCATCCAATTGCGGATCAGTGAAATCAACATCGGTCGCAACGCTCGGTTTGCTGACCGCCACCGGCGCACTGAAACCTGCTTGCGGGCGCTCATTGGCATGGAACAGCACCACATCACGGTCGATCAGACCCGTTTCTGACATGATGGTGGCACGCTCCAGACAGTTTTCCAATTCACGCACATTACCCGGCCAGTCATGGCCTAACAGCATGCGGATCGCACCATCGCTGATTTTAATTTCCCGGCCCTGCTTTTCTGACAGTTTTTGCACTAAGAATTTAGCCAGCTCCGGAATGTCTTCCAGACGCTCGCGCAGTGGCGGCAGCTGGATCGGCATGACGTTCAGACGATAATAGAGATCTTCACGGAAATTGCCTTTACGCACCTCATCTTCCAGATTGCGGTTGGTCGCGGTGACAATGCGCACATCGACCTTCAGCGTATCGGTGCCACCGACGCGCTCCATTTCCCCTTCCTGCAAGATACGCAGTAACTTGGCTTGGAATGAAGCACTGATTTCACCGATTTCATCCAGAAACAGTGTGCCACCATCAGCCATTTCAAAACGGCCTTTCCGCTGTTTCACCGCACCGGTAAACGCCCCTTTTTCATGCCCGAAAAGTTCGCTTTCCAATAACGTATCGGGTAACGCCGCACAGTTGAGTTTAACAAACGGCCCGTTTACCCGCGGTGAGTTGTAATGGATTGCGGTGGCAATCAACTCTTTACCGGTACCACTTTCACCCCGCACCAGCACAGTGGTGTCCCATTTCGCCACCTGACGAATGGAATCAAAGATCTGCCGCATCGCTTGTGTCTGACCAACCATGTTGTCGAAACCATATTGGCTGCGAACTTTACGGCGCAGACTGTCACGCTCCGTTTTTATCGCTTCATGTTCGGTGTGCACCTTACCAATCAGACGTACGGTCTGCCCGATGAGGTTCGCCACCATTTCCATAAAGCGGGTACGGGCTGGCAGCTCGGTTTCATCTAAGGATTGCGGTTGTGCGGCTAACACCCCGATCGGCTGGCTGTCCGCACCGGGGATCGGCACACAGATGAATGGCAGCGCATAATCATACAAATTCAGGCGATCCAGAAACCGTGGATCATCGGCCACCCGCGGGATCACCAGCGCATGGCCCTGATGCATCACGGTGCCCATGATGCCCTCACCCATACGGTAGCGAACGCCTTTCACATCTTTCACCACTTCCGCATCAATGCCGTGTACGGCCTGGATAAACAAGGCGCTCCGGTTGTGATCAAACAGAGAAACCAGACCATACTGCATGTGCGCGATGTCACTCAGCGTTTGCAAAGTACTGCGTAGCGTTTCTTCCAGATCGAGTGAGCGGCTAAGCACAATACTGATCTGGTGTAACGCATTCAGCTGCTGCTGCATGCTGAGGCTTTTATTTCCATTGGCGGAAAACAGGCTGGCGTGCGTATTCATTTTTTATCCTCCCTGATAATGGCGCACAGAGGCAGCCTGAGCCGGATACAACTACCCCCTAAATCACTCGTTTCCACTTCGATCACCCCTCTATGATCGTTAACGATATTTTGTGCAAAACCTAATTCGATAGTGTCGTTACGCTTCCCGCCGTTGTCGGTTTGTGGTTGTAATAAGCGGTGGGTCGCGGTGACAGCCGGTGCTTGCCCGCTGTCGTGCACTTCCAGACAAAGTTCCTGTTCGTTCTGATAGGCACATAATTTGAGTTGCCCGGTAGATTGCCCGGTGACGGCCTGACAGGCGCGATCAAACAACAGACTCAGCGCAGTTAATAAGCGGGTGCGTTGTGTAAACAGTTCCGGTAGATCAGCCGCGATGTCCAGTTGCATCAACACATCGAGATGTTCTAAACGCAGTGTCAGCATGTCGTGCAGATCAGCAAACAGACTCATCAGCTCAAAACGGGTGGGTTCTTCCACCTTAATGGCAGGACGATATAGTTCCAGTCGCTGTAACGCCTGATGCCCGGCATCTAAGGCAGTCTGGATCGCAATGGCGGCGCGGCTATCGGAGTTAGCTTCCAAACGCAACGCCGCTTGCAGCATGTTGAGTGGCGCCTGACTTTGCACCATCGCTACATCCAGTGTTTCCCGAATAGCAGAGAACAGGGTTTGTTCTTCCACCTGCATCCGCAGTTGTTCCAGCCGTGATTGTTCGATCTGCTGGCGGCGTTCAGTTTGATCGCTGATCATCAGCAGCGCGCACGGTTTTTTTCCTTCGCCAAAATAGTTGCTGGCCTCTTCATTCAGTTCCGACAATGGCTGGATCAGAATACTGAACCAGCGCTGGCGACCACGGATGGTCAGTGGCCACAGCTGGTCACGATCGGGGCGTTGGGCTCCCGGGGTAAAACCCAGTGCGGTGTAAGGTTCATTACCCCGCAGGTCGGTGCGTAAGGTTTTATAGGTCAGGTTGTCGAGCACCACCTGATGATGTTCATCAAGCACGGCAATAGCGGTTGGGGCGGCATCAAGCACCGCTTCAATCATCGCCTTTTGATTATGGACTCGTTGTTCCAGCGCAAACTGTTCACTGATATCGCGGTGCATGCCCAGATAGTGCGTGATCTGGCCTTCGCTGTTGACCACCGGTGTGACCGTGACTTCCGCCAGATATAAAGAACCATCTTTACGTTTGTTGATCAGGCGACCCGTCCACGGTTGATGTTGGGATAATTGATGCCACATCGCCTGATAACGCGATTTCGGGGTTTGCTGGCTGGCTAAAATATTGTGGTTTCGATATTGCAGCTCTCCACGCTTGTAACCGGTGGTGCGGCAAAAAGCGGTATTACAATACAGAATGTTCGCTTTCGGATCGGTGATCGATATCCCTACGGAAGATTGCTCAACCACACCATAAAACAGCTCCATCGGCAGCACAGATAACATTTGCTGTAAGCTG